>JAENXG010000300.1 GCA_016649675.1 Methyloceanibacter sp. | reverse complement strand
GCGGCGCCCCAAAGGCCTCCTTGGGGAAGCGTGAAGAGCCCGGGCGCTTAAGCCTTTCGCCCTTGGCGGCACGCCGAAAGCCGACGGTCTAGAGGGCAGAGACTATCTGATCCGAACGATGGTCGAGACGCAGTGTGAGGCAGCAGGCCGAGCCTCCGCTGCGCAGGAAGGCATGGCGTGGCGTCGTGATGACAGTAAGGCCGCGCTCTTCAAGCGTCCTGCTTAGCGTGCCGGAGCAGCTCGACAGCACGATGCAGCCGTTCAGCGGCACGGCATTGGCAGCAAAATTCATCGCATCGCTCGACTCAAATTCAATACGCCGCTCGGGAGCCACGCGCTCTTCGATGGTGAACCGTGCTGCTGGTGTGAACGCGTGCCGGTAATAGATGACATCGCCGGAGGGGAGGGGACAGAACGCCGTATCGAGATGGTAAAAACTCGGATCGGCGAGTTCGAGCGCTACGCATTCGACGCCGAAGACATCCGCGACCACATGCGCAGCGCCGCAGTGGGAGCGCGGGCCGAAACCCATCCAGAAGGAGCGTCGCTGCCGGTCCCAGATGCAATCGCCGGCACCTTCTAGCCACAGACCTTCAGGCATCTCCACGACTGCATCGATTTGAGCGCGTGCTTGCAGCGCTTGGAAGGTGGCGCCGAAGATCGGTTCCTCACATTGGCGCTCGGGATGGCGGAAACGCGCGAGCAAGGCCTTGCCATCGAGGACCACGGCAGCATTGGCCGTGAACACGAGGTCAGGGAGATCAGGCTTTGGATCGACGAATTCGATCGCGGCGCCCTGGGTCAGAAGCGTCCTTGCAACGCCCCCCACTGCTGTTCCGCCGCTTCACTCAAGGCGCCGTCGGCGCTCGCCCAGGCTTCAGGGTTCATCCACGGATTGATGCTGTAGCTCACAGCAAAATGCTGCGGAGGGCACATGAGGAAACGGACTTGCGTCGCCGAATTTGTCGAGCGAGCATCCATTCTCTCTCGCCCGTCCCCCGGCCGATCGGCAGCGAGCATTTTTGTTGATCCCGTGAGCTGCTCCCGGAGGTTAGCGAGCTGACTCTATCGCCGACAAGCGACGAAAGGGTCCTGGAGGGATTTTCGAGAGCAAGTGGCCAGGCTACCACACGCACAGAGGCCAGGGATTAGGCTGGTTGCGCAAAAATTGACCTGTTTTGCATGACAACCGATCCTCACCATCGGGCCGCTGAACAACGGATCGGTGGGCGCCTAGGACCGAGAAAGCCTTATTTGTACTCGACCTTGACCACCTGATAGGACTTGCCGCCGCCCGGCGTCGACACCTCGACGACGTCCTTCTTGCGCTTGCCGAGCAGGGCGCGGGCGAGGGGAGAGGTGATCGAGATCCTGCCCTGCTTCACGTCGGCTTCGATCTCGCCCACGATGCGGTATTTGGCCTTCTCGTCGGTATCCTCGTCGATCAGGGTGACGGTCGCCCCGAACATCACCTGGTCGCCCTTGAGCTTGGACGTGTCAATGATTTCGGCGCGCGAGAGCTTATCCTCGAGGTCGGCGACGCGCGCCTCGGTGATGCCCTGCTGATCCTTGGCGGCGTGATACTCGGCGTTCTCCGAAAGGTCGCCATGGGTGCGCGCCTCGGCAATCTGCTTGATGATCCGCGGGCGCTCGACGCTCTTGAGATGTCTGATTTCAGCCTCAAGCGCAGCAAAGCCCTCAGCGGTCATCGGCACTTTGTCCATGTCCATCAAGGCTCCTTAGGTCCCCCCTGAACTACTGTCCAGGAATTGCCCGGTCTAAGTCAAGAATCTGTTGATTTTGACGGATTTATCCGCCGGCTCAAGCAAGCTCTTTGGCGCGCTTGCCGACATAGCTTTGCAGGGGGGCGACCGTGAGGCCGCCGGCCCTGAGCGCCTTGATAGCCTCCGTCACGGCGAGCGCGCCGGCCAGCGTCGTATAATAAGGGATGTGGTAGATCAAGGCCGACCGCCGGATGGAGAAGCTATCGGCGAGCGCCTTGGCGCCCTCGGTGGTGTTGAACACGATGTCGACCTCGCCATTGGTGATGGCGTCGACGATGTGCGGGCGCCCCTCCAGCACCTTGTTGACCTTCTCGCATTGGATGCCATGGGCGTCGAGATGGCGCTTGGTGCCGCGGGTGGCGATGACGCGGAAGCCCATCTCGGCAAGCGCGCGGATCGGCGCCACCACCTTGTCCTTGTCGCTATCCTTCACCGAGACGAACACGGTGCCGGAGAGCGGGAGCTTCGAGCCGCCGCCGAGCTGGCTCTTGGCAAAGGCGATGGCGTAGTCGCGGTCGATCCCCATCACCTCGCCGGTCGAGCGCATCTCGGGACCGAGCACGGGATCGACGCCGGGGAAGCGCGCGAAGGGGAAGACGGCTTCCTTCACCGCGATGTGGTCGAGCTTCGGCCGCGTGAGCCCGAACGAGGCGAGCTTCTTGCCGGCCAAGACCTCTGCCGCGATGCCGGCGACGGGAAGCCCGATCACCTTGGCGACGAAGGGCACGGTGCGGGAGGCGCGCGGATTGACCTCGAGAATATAGATCTCGTCGTTCTGGATGGCGAACTGGACGTTCATCAGCCCCACCACGTGGAGCGCGCGGGCAAGCTCGACCGTCTGCCGCTCCATGTCGGCGATGATCTCCGCTTTCAGCGAATGCGGTGGAAGCGAGCAGGCGCTGTCGCCGGAATGCACCCCTGCCTCCTCGATATGCTCCATCACGCCGCAGATGAAGACGTCCGTCCCGTCGGCGATGGCGTCGACATCGACCTCGATGGCGTCGCGCAGATAAGAGTCGAGCAGCACCGGGCTCTTGCCTGAGACCACCACGGCTTCCGCGATGTAGCGCGCAAGCTGCGCCTCGTCATGGACGATCTCCATGGCCCTGCCGCCCAGCACGTAAGACGGGCGGATGACGAGGGGAAAGCCGAGCTTGGCCGCAATCGCCTTCGCCTGATCCGCCGAACGGGCGATGCCGCTCCGCGGCTGCCTCAAGCCCAGCCGCTCGATCAGGGCCTTGAACCGGTCGCGGTCTTCGGCGAGGTCGATGGCGTCGGGAGAGGTGCCGAGGATCGGGACCTTCGCATTCTCCAGTGCCTGCGCGAGTTTGAGCGGCGTCTGGCCGCCGAACTGCACAATGACGCCCTTCACCCGGCCGTTCGCCTCCTCGGTGCGCACGATCTCCAGCACGTCCTCTTCCGTCAGCGGCTCGAAATAGAGCCGGTCCGAGGTGTCGTAATCGGTCGAGACCGTCTCCGGATTACAATTGACCATGATGGTCTCGTAGCCTGCTGCCGAGAGCGCGAACGCCGCATGGCAGCAGCAATAGTCGAACTCGATGCCCTGGCCGATGCGGTTCGGGCCGCCGCCGAGGATGATGATCTTCTCTGCGGCGCTCGGACGCGCTTCGCAGACGGGCGGCCCTGCGAACCCCGACTCG
>JAENXG010000481.1 GCA_016649675.1 Methyloceanibacter sp. | reverse complement strand
TCGAGAGGAAGGCTGAAGTCTTAGAGCCGAAGTGCTCCGTCAACACGGTCCTTGGCCTCGACGACTGCCCTATCCGGATCGCAGGCATAAACTTCGCTGCGTCGAAGAATGGGTAGATCGGGAGTTCGCGGATAAACCCCGACCCGCCAACCGGATCGCGCGCGAGTCACCTCGAAGTCATAGCCTCGGTAGATAAACCTAAAGTCAGCAGCCGTTTGGATAGGGTGGCATCTCACAGGCAACACCTCCTCGTCGCCGAAGAGTTCGCCTTGCGCTATTTAAAATTCGTTTCAAGGGCTGCGAAAAGCCATTTTGGGTTAATAGGGAGTCCGCCAGACTCTTTGACAACGAGGACGCGCTGCACGTCAACAGCCAGGTGACTACAAGGCCCTTGCACTCCATGGCAGCAGCGATGCTGTAGGCGTCCGTCGTTGTGGGATCGCGCCTCCCCTCTAGGGCATTGTGGGTAGATACCGGCGCGACGAAAACGTTCAGACCAAATGGAGCAAGCTAACTGAACCATGTGTCGCGGTTTGACAGGATTCGATCAATGTTTTGCTTGGCCTCTGTCACCGCGTCGTCCTTTCGCGGCATCAACGTGTGCAAAGTTGATTGCCGCAAGATCGGCAGGTCGGGGCGCGTGGGGTAGACGCTAACACACCAATTCGACCATTCACGCCGAGGTTCAATCTGATAACCGCGATATCGGTAGCTTTCCATCGTTCGGGCTCCTTGAGCCCCGTCATTTAAGCCAACTCTCGGTGGAACGTATCGTTCGGGCCTCGGCTGAAAAAGGCCTCCCGGCGTTAGGGAGAAGCGAAGCGAGAGCAGACGAAAAACTCGTTCCTGTCGCGTTGTTATACGCAGATAAGGGGTAATCGCTGGAACGAACAAGATAGCAGCATCGTTGTAACGACAGGCGGGGCTACTGTTGGAGACCCGCATGAAACGCGCGCTCCTCGCACTTTGGCTAGTAGGCACCATCCTCTCCAAGACCAATGGTGCTAGTGCTCAACCGGCAGAACCGGCGTCCATCCCATCCGAGCAGGTTGAGGTCCATTCCGTCGTAGTAGACATACCTCAAGTCATATCGCTGTCGTTTGCGTCCCCCGAAGACTGGGATACCGTACCGTCGTCGATTCAGCTCGATGAGCAACTTCCGGCAACTGACCAAGCAGCGCAAACTAGCCCTGACCTTAACGAGATTAAGCTTCTGAAAGTCAATCCGGCGGCCAACATACGTAGCGGTCCGTCCGCCTCGGCCGAGATAATCGGAATCGCCCACGCTGGTGCTGAAGTCCAGGTCGCATCGCGTGACTCTGGATGGGTGCAGATCCTCGATCCATGGTCATCTAGGACAGGTTGGATTTATTCGAAGTTCTTGGCGCCGGTAGCGATACCGTCGGCGCCTGCGGGCGCCATTCTGGTTGACCGTGCTTATTTGGGCCGCGGTCCCGGAACCTCGAAATCGGCGCAGGGGCCTCTTCCTCTACTCTAGAACGCCGCACACGGCAGGCGTCGCGGGGACGAGACAAGGAGTGATCGAAGCGCAAGGCACGAATGTCCGCTCTGGGTCGATGCTGTCGATAAAGGCGTTGAGAGTGGGGCCGAACGGTGATTCCGTCTGCTGACGAGATCGGCGACGGAGGACTGGGCGATGATGGGTCGGCAGAGGCGGGACCGGGGCAAGCTATTCTACGAGTTCCGCCTCGATGATCGCATTCCGAAGAACCATCTTTTGCGACGGATCGACGTGTTTGTGACGGCTGCACTGGCCGACCTCCACAAGGAACTCGAGCCCTACTACAGCGACATCGGACGCCCCTCGGTCGATCCCGAGCTCATGATCCGTATGCTCATCGTGGGCTACTGCTGCGGCATCCGCTCTGAGCGCAGGCTCACCCAAGAAGTCGAGTTGCACCTAGCGTATCGCTGGTTCTGCAAACTCGATCTCGAAGACGAGATCCCGCATCACTCGACCTTCTCGGCCAACC
>JAENXG010000461.1 GCA_016649675.1 Methyloceanibacter sp. | reverse complement strand
CGTGGCCTTCTTGCGGGTGCTGTGACGAGCGACCGCTCCCCGGTGGGGAGAGGTGAAACAGAACCCCGGTCAATTCCGTCCCTAGAGTCGAAACGCCTGAGCCAGCCCCGCCTATGTTAGGCTCTGCCGACTAAAGTCGGGGGAGCGGCTTGATGGGGCAGACACGGCGCTTGGTGTCCGAGCTTGCGAGCCTCGCGCTGTCGCTCGCCTTCGTGTTCCTCGTGGCCGCAGCCGCCGTCGGCGTCACAGCTCCCTTGTTCCTCGCCATCATGCTGTCGGCCGCAATCGCGATTGCGGTGCTCCAAGCGCTGTTCCCGGTTGGGCGCCTCTTCTCCATCGCCTTTGCCAATCTCATCGCCGTCTACGCCGCGATCTTCTCCCTCTTCGTCGAGGAGATCTTTCATGGGCTCGACCCTGCCATCCTCAGCCTCGGCTTCAGCTTGCCGATCGTCTGCTTCGTCGCCGGCTGTTGGCTCAGGCGCGACCAGGTCCGCGCCGTAGTCGCCCATCCGGCCATCCGCAGCGAGCGGCGTATGCTTGGCGCCTTCCTTTGGTTGTTTCCCACCTTCGTCGTCGGCGCCAGCGTGTTCCTGCTCTCCCACGTCGCCGAGCCAATCGCCAACACGAGCGCGGTGCTGCTCGGCGCCATGCTCGCAATCGGCCTGATTGTGTTCACCGTGAGCCGCGACGTGGTCATCTTCCTGGTCGACGCCGGCTTGCTGTTCGAGGAGTTCTCCCACCGCATCTCGCGGCTCGTGATCCCGGCCTTCGCCTTCCTCACCTTCTACTCGCTGCTCGTCATCCTGTTCGCCTCGGCCTACCGCATCCTTTCGCAATACACGGCCGAGCCGCATTTCTATGTGGGCGGTACGCCCCGCGCGCTGAGCTTCTCGGAGTCGATCTATTTCTCCATCGTCAGCATCAGCACGGTCGGCTATGGCGACATCGTCCCCCATTCGAGCCTCGCGCGCCTGCTTGCCTCGCTCGAGGTGATCTGCGGCTTCATGCTGTTGCTGTTCGGCGTGTCGGAGCTGCTCGAATATACCCGCGAGCATCGGGAGCGCGGCCGCCGCGGCCCGCGCCGGTGATCCTCTTTGGCGACGCCAAGCCTTCAGCCTAGTCGCCCTTGAAGGGCAGCACGAGCTGCCGCACATAGGTCTGCGGGAGGGCAGGCGTGGCCGCACATGCGCCATGGGGCGGCGGCACCGTCCTCTTCCTCGTTATGCCGGGAACCTCCTGAGCGTTCGCGCCATCTAATGGGTTACGACGCGCAAAATCGCTACGGCCGACAGCTGGCGGCGATCCGCGTCCTCGCCAGAGGAAAGAGGAACAGTCATGCAGAAGATCGTCATCATCGTCGCAGCCATAGGAATTGCCTTTGGCATCACCGGCGCGGCCGCCGAGACCGCTAAGCCAACCGATCCACAGATCGCGCATATCGCCTACACCGCCGGAGTGCTCGACATCGAGGCGGCCAAACAGGCGCTCGACAAGTCGAAAAACAAAGACGTGCGCACCTTCGCCCAACAAATGGTCGGCGACCACACCGCCGTGAACGACCAGGCGCTCGCGCTCGTCAAGAAGCTCAACGTCACGCCGGAGGACAATGCTACCAGCAAGAGCCTGACGAGCCAGGCCGAGGCCAATCGCAAGAAATTCGCGGCCCTGAGCGGCGCCGCCTTCGACAAGGCGTATGTTGACAACGAGGTCGCCTATCACAAGACGGTCAACGCCGCGCTGAAGGACACGCTCATTCCCGACGCGCAGAACCCAGAGCTGAAGAGCCTGTTGCAGAGCGGCTTGACGCTGTTTGAGGCGCATCAGCAGCACGCCGAGGAATTGGCCAAGCAGCTTCATTAGGACCAAGCTGCGACCGCTTCCAAGAGAAGGAAAAGGGATGCCCAGCGCCGCGTTGAGTTACGAGCAGTTGAGCGATCTCGAACTTGCGGCGCTCGTCGCCCGGCGCGACCCGGCGGTCGTGCGGCTGATCACCGGCCGCAACAATCAACGGCTCTTCCGGGTCGCCTGGAGCGTCTTGAAGGATCGCGCCGAAGCCGAGGAGGCCGTTCAGGAGGCCTATCTGAAAGGCTTCGCTGCGATCGAGAGCTTCGCCGGCAAGGCTTCGCTCTCGACCTGGCTGACG
>JAENXG010000204.1 GCA_016649675.1 Methyloceanibacter sp. | reverse complement strand
GCGCCCCCTTGGGCCCAATGGTCGGCAAGCACGCATTCCACCCCAAGCGTGGCGCACAGCCGCTTGAGCAAGCCCATCTCGCCCTCGGTATCGCTCGAGAAGCGGTTGATCGACACGACCACGGGCACGCCGTATTTGTGAACGTTCTCGACGTGCCGCTGGAGATTGGCGAAGCCCTTTTCCACCGCCTGAAGGTTCTCTTTCTTGAGATCGTCCTTGGCCACACCGCCATGCATCTTGAGCGCGCGGATGGTCGCCACCAGCACGACGCAAGCGGGCATGAGCCCGGCCTTGCGGCACTTGATGTCGAAGAATTTCTCGGCGCCGAGGTCGGCGCCAAATCCCGCTTCGGTGATGACGTAGTCGCCGAGCTTGAGCGCGGCCTTGGTGGCGATCACCGAGTTGCAGCCATGCGCGATATTGGCGAAGGGGCCGCCATGGATGAAGGCGGGGTTGTTCTCGAGCGTCTGCACCAGGTTCGGCGCCAGCGCATCCTTGAGCAGCGCCGCCATGGAGCCTGCCGCCGACAGGTCTTTGGCGGTGACAGGCTTCTTGTCCCGCGTCTGGCCGATCTGGATTTGGCCGAGTCGCCGCTGCAAATCGGCGAGGTCGCTTGCCAGACAGAAGATCGCCATCACCTCCGAGGCGACGGTGATGTCGAAGCCCGCTTCGCGCGGGAAGCCATTGGCGGCGCCGCCGAGCGAGGAGACGATGGATCGGAGCGCCCGATCGTTCATGTCGACGGCGCGCCGCCAAGTGACGCGGCGGATGTCGATATCGAGCTTGTTGCCCCAATAGACATGGTTGTCGATCAGCGCCGCGAGCAGATTATTGGCGGCGCCGATGGCGTGGAAATCGCCTGTAAAGTGCAGGTTGATGTCCTCCATGGGCACAACCTGCGCGAAGCCTCCGCCGGCAGCGCCACCCTTGACCCCGAAACAAGGCCCAAGGCTCGGCTCGCGAATGCAGATGATGGCCTTCTTGCCGATCTCGTTCAGCGCATCGCCCAGGCCGACCGTGGTGGTGGTCTTGCCCTCTCCGGCAGGCGTCGGCGTGATGGCGGTGACGAGGATCAGCTTGCCGTCAGGCCGCCCGGACAGCGAGGCGATATAATCGAGCGAGACCTTGGCCTTGTAGTGGCCGTAAGGGATGAGGTCCTCGGGGGGAATGTCGAGCTTGTCGGCCGCGACCTCGAGGATCGGCCGCATCTTGGCGGCCTGGCTGATCTCGATATCGGACTTTGGGCTTTTGTGCTGCTCGTCTGAACGCCTGCCCGGTTTTTCGGCATCTTCACGCGGCTGGACTGACATAACTGACTGGACCCCGGGACTTGCGGCTGCAAAAGGAATGAGCAGCGTAATTCATTCGCTTGCCTTCTTGCAATCGTCTGTGCAGTTTCAACGCCCTAAAAGGGTGGAGGCTCTAGCCGCAAATGACGCCTGCCGAGCTTCTCAGAGCCATGTTCCAGGCAGCCGTCGAGGCTGCCTTGCCCGCCATCTGCGTGCCGGCCCATTTGCCGAAGCGGCCCAAGGGCCGCACGGTGATCATCGGCGCCGGCAAAGCGAGTGGCGCAATGGCCAAGGCGCTGGAGGATGCCTGGGACGGGCCGCTCGAAGGGCTTGTCGTCACCCGCTACGGCTATCGCGTGCCGACGAAGCGTCTCGAAGTGGTCGAGGCCGCTCACCCCGTTCCCGACGAGGCCGGCCGGGACGCCGCGCGGCGTATCTTCAAGCTGGTGCAGGGATTGTCTGAAGACGATCTCGTGCTGTGCCTGATCTCCGGCGGTGGCTCGGCGCTGCTTGCGCTTCCCGCCGAGGGCCTGACCCTCGAAGACAAACAGGCGGTGAACAAGGCGCTGTTGAAGAGCGGCGCGACCATTTCCGAGATGAACACGGTGCGGAAGCATCTGTCGGCCATCAAGGGCGGAAGGCTCGCTGCTGCCGCAGCGCCTGCCAAGGTAGTGGCGCTGATGATCTCCGACGTGCCGGGCGACGACCCCTCCATCATCGCCTCGGGCCCGACCGTGCCCGACCCCTCCACCAACGAAGATGCCCTTGGCATCATCGAGAAATATAGGATCGACGTGCCGAAAGCCGTGCTGACGCGGCTGCACACCGCGGACGAGACGCCTAAGCCAGGCGATCCGAGATTCACGCGCGTCGAGAACATCATGATCGCGACGCCTCAGGCCTCGCTCGAAGCCGCCGCCGCCGTTGCCCATGAAGCAGGCGTGAAGCCCGTCATCCTCGGCGACTCGATCGAGGGCGAGTCGCGCGACGTGGCGCTCGTCCATGCCGGCATCGCGCGGCAATGCGCCATGCGCGGCCAGCCCGAGAAGCCGCCTTGCGTGCTCATCTCCGGCGGCGAGACCACGATCACGCTCAAGGGCAAGGGCAAAGGCGGCCGCAACACCGAGTTCCTGCTCGCGCTCGCCATCGCGCTCGACGGCATGCCCGGCATCTATGCGCTTGCCGGAGACACCGACGGCGTCGACGGATCCGAGGACAATGCCGGCGCGCTGATCTATCCCGACACGCTCGCCCGCGCCGCGAAAGCGGGGATCAGCGCCAAGGCCATGCTCGCCGACAACGACCCTTGGACCTTCTTCAACGGCATCGGCGATCTGCTGATGACCGGCCCGACGCTCACCAACGTCAACGACTTCCGGGCCGTGCTCATCGAGAAGCGTTAGTTTCAATCTCCGCTTCGAGAGACAATGCCGCCGGCGACACGGTTGAGGGCTGCGGAAAGCTGCCGGCGCTTTGCTTCGGCATCCATGACGCGCGCGTCCGTGAAGGTTAGGCCCAAGACCTTATGGCCAAGACGTGAGGCAGAAGCCCTTTTTTTAGCGCGGGGCGCCTGCGTATGTCTCTTATTTGTGCAAGCGCAACCCAGCTCAATTTCGCAGTTGCGAATTGAGACCGGCGCGCTACTCTCCGGGCGGATCCGTAATGTGGCCGCGCCGTGATCTCCCGATTCGGCTGAGCGTGGGCGCCCCTTAAGGGCTACCAGTGTTGTGGCCGCGAGGTCTCGTCTGATTCCATGTGCCATGGAACAGTCGAATTTGGATTGACTATGGGGCGCGGGCCGCTCTTGGGGCTGGGGTGCCCGTCACCTTGCGTTCTTGTCTCCCGGCCGGTCGCAGCGATTGGGCCAGTGCGACGCAATGCGTCGAATTGAATGAGGGATGAAGGGATGATGCTGCGGCGCGCCGGTCTTGCCCTCCTCGTCGGAGCGGTCTTGATGGCCCCAACAGGGGCTTCGGCCGGTCCCGCCCTCATCTTCGAGCCGTATAACGGCACCGTGTTCTACGCCGAGGACCCCGACGCTCCCTGGTTCCCCGCCTCTCTCACCAAGCTGATGACGCTCTATGTCACCTTCGAGGCGCTGAAAGCAGGCACCGTCACGCCCGACACTCAGGTCATCTGCTCGCAAAAGGCAACGACGCAGGCGCCGTCCAAGCTCGGCCTCCCCGTCGGCGGCTCGATCACCCTCGACGTCGCGTTGAAGGTGCTCGTCGTCAAGTCGGCCAACGACGTCGCCGTCATGATCGCCGAGACGGTGGCCGGGAGCGAGGAGGCGTTCATCGCGCGCATGAACGAGGCGGCCCAGCATCTCGGCATGACCCACACCAACTACGTCAATGTCAACGGTCTGCCCGACGAGCGTCAGGTCACTACCGCCCGTGATCTCGCCAAGCTCGCCCGCGCCCTCATCGTCGAGTTTCCCGAGCACGCCGATCTCTTCAGCACCATTCAGATTCAAGTCGGCAAAAAAATCATGCGCACCCATAACGGCATGCTGGTCAGCTTTCCTGGCGCCGACGGGATGAAGACAGGCTTCATCTGCGATTCCGGCTTCAATATTGTGGTGAGCGCCACCCGCGAGGGACGCAAGCTTGTCGCCGTCGTTCTCGGCGAGCAGTCCCTCGCCTCCCGCCGCGACCGCGCCACCGACCTGCTCGAGAACGGCTTCAAGCGCTACTTCTGGAAATCGCTGTTCGGAACCAGCCTCGACGGGCTCGCCATCCAGGCCTCGTTGAGCGACGTGCCCACGCATCTCCACGACAATGTGTGCGGTGCCGCCCGGGCGGCCGCCAAGCCGGGACGGAAGAGAACGGTCGGCGGTCGCAAGGGTAAGGCGACGCTGAGCCTCGATCCCGAAGAGACCGTGACGGCAGCGACCAAAGACGCCGTGAATGCCACCACTGACGCCGCCGCCGCCGTCACCAAGGGTGCCGTGAACGTAACCAAGAAGACGCTGCGCAAGACCATCACCACGAGCGGCGCCAATTGAACGGTTTCGCCTTTCCCCTCCTGCGACTGGCCGCGGTCGCGGCGCTCTGTACTTCCGTTGGCGCAGCGCCCGTTCGCGCCGCCGAGCCGCCCGACAATGTCACCGCCGCCCTGGCCGAAGCGGCGCAGGCCTGCAAGGGTCTTGGCGGTAAGCCGAACACCGATGCGGTGCTCCGCGTCGAGGACTTGAACGGCGACGGCGGCGAGGACTGGATCGCCGATTACGCGAAGCTCAAATGCGAAGGCGGCACCAATCCGCTCTGCAGCAGCATCGGCTGCACGCTGCAGATCTATTTTTGGGACGGGGACACCGCCTGGGACGTCGTCTTCGAGGACATCGTGAAGAGCTACAAGTTCGCCAAGAGCGG
>JAENXG010000525.1 GCA_016649675.1 Methyloceanibacter sp. | reverse complement strand
TTGATCGGGATCTGGTGGAAGTTTGGCCCGCCGAGCCGGATCAACTGGGTGTCCTGATAGGAGAACAGCCGGCCCTGCAGCAGCGGATCTTCGGAGAAGTCGATGCCCGGCACGATGTTGGCCGGGTGAAAAGCGACCTGCTCGGTCTCAGCAAAGAAATTGTCGACATTGCGGTCCAGTACCATCTTGCCGATGATCTGCACCGGTACGAGCTCCTCCGGAATGAGTTTGGTAGAGTCGAGAACGTCGAAATCGAAGCGCTCGGCAAAGGCCTCGTCGAACACCTGTACGCCGAATTCGTATTCCGGGTAGTTGCCGGCCTCTATCGCCTCCCACAAATCGCGGCGGTGGAAGTCGTTGTCGGCGCCATTGATCTTGACCGCTTCGTCCCACACCACCGATTGCGCGCCGAGAAGAGGGCGCCAGTGAAACTTGACGAGTGAGACATCGCCCTTCTGGTTGATGAACCGGAAGGTATGGATGCCGAATCCCTCTATCATCCGATAGGAGCGCGGAATCGCGCGGTCGGACATAACCCAGGTCAGCATATGCATGCTTTCCGGCATCAGCGACGCGAAATCCCAAAAGGTGTCGTGAGCGCTCGCTGCCTGCGGGAAGCCGCGGTCGGCCTCCATCTTCACCGAGTGGATCAGGTCGGGAAACTTGATGGCGTCCTGGATGAAGAACACAGGGATATTGTTGCCAACCAGATCGAAATTGCCTTCTGCGTATAAAACTTCACAGCAAAGCCGCGCACGTCGCGCGGCAGATCGACGGATCCAGCCCCGCCTGCGACCGTGGAGAAGCGCACGAAGACGGGCGTCTCCACGTTCGGATCCTGTAGGAAGGAAGCCTTGGTCAGACGCGCTTGCGACTTGTAGACCTGGAAGTAACCATGGGCGCCAGTGCCACGTGCGTGGACGATGCGTTCAGGTATGCGCTCGTGATCGAAATGGGTGATTTTCTCGCGCAGCACAAAATCTTCGAGCAGGGTTGGGCCTCGCGTCCCCGATCGCAGCGAGTTCTGATTGTCGGAGACGGGAATACCTTGGTTCGTGGTCAGATCCTGTTCTTCAGTCTGTGCCAGATAGTGCGCTTCACCGCCTTCCCCGTGCACCATCGCTTGGTCCGCCCGCTTCGCGGCCGGTCGATTTTTCTGCTTGGCCATAAAATTCCTCTCCTGAGCTCGCTTACCAACCCTCTGCTAACTACCCACCCAACCAATCGTTCAAAGTTAGCCCAGGTTTTGCGCGCCCCGGGTTTAAGCGTCCTCGCCGCACGGAAGCCAAGCGAACCGCCGACGAGAAGTCGCCTTCGCTAATAATTTCCTACGATGAGGATTCCGAACGCGGCAAGATGCTCACTGCGGAACGGGTTCATGCGGTCGGCGTGCCGACCGGAGGAAAAAAATCACTGAAGGGCCGGCCAGAGCCGGCCCCGAGACCTCAAGCTCATATAAGAAGCGGCTCTCGGATTTGCCGGGCCTTTCTCACCTCACGATCGAGGTAGAGCGCTGCCCGAGCGTCCATCGCTAAGGATTGAGCCGCGATCGACGCCGGCCGGCGCGAGCTTCCGGAGGTGACACGAAAGCTCAGCGGACTCATTGACGCTATTGCGGACGAAAAACCAAGCGCAGGAATCGATCCCACTCGCCATAGAACGCGAACCCGAAAATGGCGGCCGTTGCAGCCGACCCAAGAATGAGAAATGGGGTGAGCTGGTGCGCGTTGGGTTGCGCCACTCCTGTCCTCGAG
>JAENXG010000036.1 GCA_016649675.1 Methyloceanibacter sp. | reverse complement strand
GTCTATGGCAGCGCCCGGGTGCTCGGCGTTCTTGCCTCCAACAGCATTTTCGATGTGCTCGATTCCCGGCTGGTCAAGCGAGTCACTATGGAGCTTGGGCGGCCGTTTGCGGTCGAAGGACCCTCGGGCCCTGTCGGCATTACGGTCGAGGCATTTCCCGTGCCGGGCAAGATCCCGCTTTATCTCGAAAATGAAGAGGCGGGCGCGGGTTTCGGTACGCAGGAAGGGGACACGGTCGGCTTGAAGGTCACCGATGCGGCAAGCGGGCGCCACTTCTTCTTCATCCCGGGTTGCGCCAGGCTCGACGACAAGCTCCGCGCGCGGCTCAAGGATGCGCCCCTCATCTTCTTCGACGGCACGCTCTACACCAATGACGAGATGATCGCCCAAGGCCTCCTCGACAAGACGGGCGAGCGCATAGGCCATATGAACATGTCGGGACGGGACGGTAGCGTCGAGCAGTTCAGTCCCCTTAACGTCGCCCGCAAGATCTTCATTCACGTCAACAATTCCAATCCGGCCTTGCGCAAAGGCTCGCGCGAGCGTGCGGCTGTGGAGGCCGCCGGATGGGAGGTCTCCTATGATGGGATGGAGATAAGGGTGTGAATGCATGTGCGGCATCGCCGGCTTCCTCGAGCTAGAGCGCCGCTTAGGCACGCAAGAGCTGGAGGCGATTGCCGGCGCCATGGCCGCGAGGCTCGCCCATCGCGGGCCTGACGACAGGGGCGTCTTCGTGGATGCCGAAGCCGGCATCGCGCTTGGGTTTGCCCGTCTCTCCATCATCGATCTGTCGCCGGCCGGCGCGCAGCCGATGGTGTCCTCCTGCGGCCGCTATGTCATCACCTATAACGGCGAGATCTATAGTGCGGGCGAGCTCCGACCCGAGCTTGAAGCGCTCGGGCATCGCTTCAGGGGCCACTCCGACACCGAAATCATCGTCGAGGCGATCGCCGAATGGGGCCTGCGGGCGACGCTTGAGCGTCTCATCGGCATGTTCGCCTTTGCGCTGTGGGACCGGAAGGAACGCACCCTAAGCCTCGTGCGCGACCGGCTCGGCATCAAGCCGCTCTATTGGGGGAGGCAGAACGGGCGCATCGTCTTCGCCTCCGAGCTCAAGGCCTTCGAGGCGCTTCCGGGCTGGCAGCCTGAGCTCAACGTCGATGCGCTGGCGTCCTATCTCAGGCTCGCTTATGTGCCTTCGCCGCATTCGATCTATCGCGGCATCGAGAAGCTTGCGCCCGGCCATGGCGCCACCATCGCGGCTGACGACAAGACCGAGACATGGGCGTATTGGACGCTCGCCGACGCCGTCAGGAGAGGACAGGACGCGCCTCTCGAGGTGAGTGACACCGAGGCGACGGACGCGCTCGAAGCCCTGCTAGGCGATGCGGTGGCGCGACGGCTTGTAGCCGACGTGCCGCTCGGCGCGTTTTTGTCCGGCGGCATCGACTCCTCGACCGTTGCGGCGATGATGCGGGCGAAGAGCAACGCTCCCGTCCGGACCTATTCGATCGGCTTCAACGAGTCGGGCTATGACGAGGCGCCGCACGCGCGATCCGTCGCCCGGCATCTCGGCACCGAGCACACCGAGCTCTATGTCTCTCCGCGGGAGGCCCAGGACGTCATTCCCGCTCTGCCCGATATCTACGACGAGCCCTTCGCCGACTCCTCGCAAGTGCCGACCTACCTCCTGTCCAAGCTGACCCGCCAGCACGTCACGGTGGCGCTGTCGGGAGACGGGGGCGATGAGCTGTTCGCGGGCTATACGCGGCACCGCTTTGCGCGCGCCTTAGCGAGCGTTCCTGAGGGGGCGGGGAAAGGCCTCGCCTGTGGCCTCGGCCTCGCGGGGCCTGCGTTATGGGATCGCCTATTCAGCGTGCTTCCGGCGAAGCGGCGCCCGTGGCTTGCCGGCGACAAGATGCTCAAGGCTTCTGCCATGCTGCGCGGAGGCGGGAAGGGCGCCTATCGGAGCCTGGTCAGCGCCTGGGATGAGCCGGAGAAGATCATGAAGCAGGGGCGCGAGCTTAGCGGCCCGATCTTCGATCCGGCCATTGAAGCGGCTCTGCCAGACGGACTCGACCGCATGCAATATCTCGACACGCTGACCTACCTTCCCGACGATATCCTCACCAAGGTCGATCGCGCCAGCATGGCGGTCGCGCTCGAAGTACGCGTGCCCATTCTCGATCACCGCGTCGTCGAGCTTTCGTGGCGGCTTCCGTCGCGCTTCAAGATGCGGCGCGGCAAGGGCAAGTGGCTGCTCCGCCAAGTGCTCTACCGTCACGTGCCGAAGGCTCTCGTCGAGCGGCCGAAGACGGGCTTCGCCATTCCCATTGGGAGCTGGCTCAGAGGACCGCTCAAGCCTTGGGCCGAGGAGCTCTTGTCGGAGAAGCGCCTTGCCGAGGGCGGGCTGCTCGATCCCGCGCCGATCCTGGCGCGCTGGCGCGAGCATCTCGATGGGCGCCGTAATTGGCATGCGCCGTTGTGGACTGTGCTGATGTTCCAGGCCTGGCGCGACGCTCGCGGGATCTAAAGCCTAGCTCGCCCGGCCGGTGCGCAGCTCGCCGAAAGCCACCACATTGTCCAGCCGCGATTCGGCGTTCGTCCTGGCGGCGCCGCTGGCGGCAATCGACCAATAGGCCTCGATGCGCTCGGCGAAGGGCCGCGACCGCTCCGCGAAGAGGAGCTCCCCTTGCGTCCCGGCCTCCTCCCGCAGCGCCTTGTGGCGTTTGCGGCAGCGCTTCAAGAAGGCGGCGGTCTCGTCGGGACTGCCAAAGGTCATGGTCGGCGTGGATATGAGCCGGCCGAGCAGAGAGATGTCGTGGTCGTCACCAAGGATCTGCGACAGCGACCGCGCGGCTTCCGCCCGCGCCGTCAACTCCGACGGCCAGCAGGGCGCGAGCAGCTGCATCTGCCGCCAATGATGTTGCACGCCCTTCCGCCACTCATGCAGATCCTCCTCGCGGTCGGTGGCCAAGCCCTGCTGGAAGCATTTGCGCGTCGCCCGGTAACAGCGCCTGAGGCCCTTGGCGAGCGACCCGAAGTCGTCGGGATAGACGGCGAGGCCGGCGAAGGCTGGCCGAAGCTCGAGCAGGCCCCGCATGGCATCCGAGGCTGCGCTCTTCTCCAGATTCTGCTCGGCGGCATGCCGGCGCTTCTCCAGCCAGGCGCGCAAGGAGTGGGTCGGCCCTCGGCCAGGTCCCTTCTCGGTCTCGCGACCGAGCTTGTCGACGGCATCGATCAGGGCATGGGCGTCGCGGGCGGGAGCAAGCCCCCGGGCGATGGCGGCGAGCCTCTCGGTCAAATTGGCGAAGGCCGGCTCCGGCATTCCGGGCCGAGCGAGGAGAAGGAGCGAGCGGAGCCGCTTCAGGCATTTGCGGGCGCTGTGGACGCCGCTGTGGCGGTCGGGCGGCGTCGAGAGCGACCCATGGGCGAGATCGAGCTCGGCGAAAGCCACGCGGCGCAAAGCCTCGCTCATTGGCATCGCCGGATCGAGACGATAGCTCATCGACGCCCCTAGCTCTGGCTGGAATCTGCCCCGGCTGAATGATCCTCGCCGGAGGGGCCTCGGTCAAGGCCACAAATAGGTCGGTTCAGCTGTGTGGAAGATCTGTGGATAAGTTGCGCCACGGCGCCGTGGCGGCAAGCCAGTTTTGCGCGCTTAGCTCAGGGTCTTGGCTTGTCACAATATCGGTGATGACGGCGACCGAGTCGGCGCCCGCGGCAAGCACTATCGGGGCCCGTTCGAGGGTGATGCCGCCAATGGCCACCAGCGGGCAGTTGAGTTTCGACCGCCATTCGGCGACGCGGGGCAAGCCTTGCGGGGGCCAAGGCATGGCCTTCAGGGTGGTGGCATAGACCGGGCCGAGCGCCACATAATCGGCCTCGGCGGCAAGCGCCGCCTCCAGCTCCGCGTGGCTATGGGTGCTGACGCCGATCCTTATTTTTGCGGCCCTGATGGCGGAGAGATCAGCGGCAGCCAAATCTTCCTGGCCGAGATGCACGAACGAGGCCCCTGCGATGATGGCCTCGCGCCAATAGTCGTTGACGACGAGCTGGCACCGCTGCGCGGCGCAAAGCGCGACAGCCTTCTCGATCTCGGCGCGGAGGACGCCCGCGTCTTGGCCCTTGATGCGGAGCTGCACCAGCTTGATTCCCTGAGGCAGAAGGCGGGCGAGCCAATCCGTGTCTGGAACGATGGGGTAGAAGGGATCGAGGCTGATCAAGATCGGAGCCTAAGCGTCACCAACGCCGATCAAGAGGCGTGATCGATCTTGAAGAAGGGCGTGCCGGCAACGGGGGTGGACGGAGATGCCATGTCGCGCGGCTCGATCAGGCCCGCCTCGAAGGCGAGCCGCCCGGCCTCGACGGCCTTGGCGAAGGCTAGCCCCATCTTGACCGGATCGGCGGCCTTGGCCACGGCGGTGTTGAGCAGCACGGCGTCGTAGCCCATCTCCATGGCCTCTGCCGCGTGCGAGGGTGTGCCGATCCCGGCATCGATGATGAGCGGCGTGCCAGGGAAGTAGGCGCGAAGCGTCTTCAGCGCGTCCCTGTTGATCAGCCCGCGCGCCGAGCCGATCGGGGCGGCCCATGGCATCAGCACGGCGCAGCCGGCGGCAACGAGGCGCTCGGCCGCGCTCAAATCCTCGGTCGTGTAGGGCAGCACCTCGAAGCCTTCGGCCGAGAGCACGGTCGCGGCCTCGACGAGACCGAACAGGTCAGGCTGCAAGGTGTCGTCATTGGCGATCACTTCGAGCTTGATCCAGGACGTGCCAAACAGCTCGCGCGCCATATTTGCGGTGGCGATCGCCTCCTTGGCGGTGCGGCAGCCGGCCGTATTCGGCAGCACGCGGCAGCCGAGCTCTTCGATCAGCCCCCAGAAGCCCTGACCGGTGCGGGAACGCGCCGACTCCCTTCGGAGCGAGACGGTGACGATCTCCGCCCCCGAGGCCTCGACGGCCTGGCGCAGGCACTCAGGCGAAGGATAGTGCGCCGTCCCGAGCAGGAGCCGTGAGGTGAATTGGGCGCCATACAAGTTAAGCATCAGCCGCCCTGCCTCGGCGCCACGATCTCGATCTCGTCGGCGTCAGTCAATTGCGTGGCGCCGCGCGAGGTGGCGGCGACGAAGCTGCCATTCACGGCCGTGGCGATCTTGGCCTCGGCAAAGCCGAGCCACGCGCAAAGCTCGTCGAGGTTTTTGGCGTCGGTGGCGAACGGCTCACCGTTGAGCAGGACTTTCAAGAAACACCTCCGGGTCGATCGCACCCGTGTCGAGATAGGCGGCAACAAGCTCGGCCAGTACGGGAGCAAGGAGAAACCCGTGCCGGTAAAGCCCGTTCACGTAGATATAGCTCTTCGCGACCATAATCCTAGGCCGATTGTCGGGGAACGCGGGCCGGGCGCCGGCTCCTTGACGCACGATCTCGGCCTCGGCGAAGGCCGGATTGAGCGCATAAGCCGCCGACAGCAGATCGAGCGCCGAGCGGAGGGTGATGGGGCCCGTCTCCTCGCTCTCGATCACCGTGGCGCCAATCATGTAGAGGCCGTCGCCCCAGGGCACGACATAAAGTGGAAAGCGCGGGTGCAGGAGCCGCACCGGCCGCGCGAGGTCGACCTCGCGGCTCCGCACTACGATCCTCTCGCCACGTACGCCCCGCAGCGAAGTGAGCTCGTCCTTGGCGGCAAGGCCCCGGCAATCGATGACCATGTCGGCGTTCTTTGGGGACTCGCCCTCGCCGAAGCGCAGGCCGACGCCTTCGGCTTTGACCCGATCGAGCAGGAAAGACAGAGCAGCATCAGGCCAGAGGTGGGCCTCTTCCTCGTAATAGAGCGCGCCGGCGAAGCGGTCGCCAAGAGCCGGCTCGAGGCCGGCAAGCTCGGCTGGAGACAGCCGCCGATGACCCGCTGTCATGCGGGCGAAGCGGACGAGCTCGGCGCGATCGCGATGGAGCGCCACGACGAGCGTGCCGTTGGCAATGGTGCCGGAATAGGTCTCCCGCCACAGCGCGATGCCGCGCTCGCCCAACATCCCGATCAGGACTTCAGCGTTCTCCTCCTCGCAACGGGGCGCGAGCATGGCCCCGGCGAAAGGAGAGCAGGCGTCCGCAAACGGCTCAGCCGAGCGCTCGTAGAGGGTGACCTCATGGCCACGACGCGCAAGCGTCAAGGCCTGCCACAGGCCGACAACACCGGCCCCGCGGATCGCGATGCGTTGTGGAAGGCTTGCCATCAATCGCCGAGCGCCACGCCTTCGCGGCGCGGGTCGGCGCCGCCTTCGAGCCCGTCTGGGGTCACCGCGATGATGTGCAGGCCGCTCGTCAAGGAGACGCGGCGGACCTCGTGACCCATGGCCGCCAATGACGCGGCGAGCGGGTCCCAAGCGGGCCCCGGCTCGATCACGACCGCCTCGTCGGTGCTGCCGAAATTCACGAGAGCCGCCGCTTGAGCGGCGTCGAGGTGCCAGTCGAGCAAAGCGAGGATGGCCTTGAGATCGTAAAGGATAATCGCCAGGCCGCCGGGGCTGCCGAGCACGAAGCGAAGCGCGCCGTTCTCGCCGAACACCATGCTCGGATCCATCGAGCTGCGCGGGCGCTTGCCGCCCTCGACACGATTGGCAACCGGGCGCCCCTCCTCGTCGACAGGCAGGAAAGAGAAATCGGTGAGCTGATTGTTGAGCAAGAACCCGCGCACCATGCTCCGCGCGCCGAAGGCCTGCTCGATGGTCGTGGTCATGGAGAAGGCGTTGCCGTCATCGTCGACGATGGAGATCTGGCTCGTGCCGTGGGCTTCGCGCGTGAAGTCGAGGCCATAGGCGCCCTGGCGCACGTTGGGCGGTGAGCCTGCCGACACGTTCGTGAGCGCACGGTCGGGGTCGATCAGCGCGCGGCGCTCGGCGAGATAATTCGGATCGAGGAGGCCGCTCACGGGCGCGGGGACGAAATCTGAATCGGCGAGATAGCGCGCACGGTCGGCAAGGGCGAGCCGTTCAGCCTCTGCGAGGATATGAGCGGGCCGGGCGCCAAGAGGCGTGGGGCCGAGATCGTAGGGGGCGATCAACGCAAGCACCTGGCCCACGGTGACGCCGCCGGAGGAGGGGAGTCCCGGCCCGCACACCCGATACGTGCGGTAGAGGACGCAGACGGGCTCCCGCTCCTTGGCGTGATAGAGGGCGAGATCCTCTGCCGTCAGCTTGCCAGGCTTGCGTGGATCGTTTTGCACCGCGTTGGCGATGTCGCGGCCGATGTCGCCGTCGTAGAAGGGCTTCGGTCCGTCGCGGGCGATGGTCTCGAACGTTTCGGCCAGCGCTGGGTTGGCGAGCTTGTAGCCGACCGGCCAAGGCCGCCCATCGGGGTCGAAGAAATAGGCGCGGGCTTCCGGCGCGAAACTGTTCCGGTCCGCCTCGGCCAGCATCTTGGCGAGGCGGGGCGAGATGGGGAAACCCTCGCGGGCGAGAGCGATCGCCGGCTGGAAGAGCTCGGCCCAGGGGAGCTTGCCGTATTTGTCATGGGCGAGCTTGAGCGCCGAGAGCACGCCGGGAACGCCCACCGAAAGCCCGCTCTCTATCGCTGCGTCGCGCGGAAGCGGCTTGCCTTCGGCATCGAGGAAGAGTTCGGGTGTGGCGGCAACGGGTGCGGTCTCGCGCCCGTCGAAGCTCGCAAGCTGTTTGGCGGCCGCGTCCCAATAGAGAATGAAGCCGCCGCCGCCGATCCCCGAAGACTGCGGCTCGACGAGATTGAGCACCATCTGGATGGCGATGCCGGCATCGATGGCGCTGCCCCCTTTGCGCAAGATGGCAAGCCCGGCCTCGGCGGCGAGGGGCTGCGCCGCAACGACCATGTGCTGCTTCGCCTTGAGGAGGGGCTTAGGCGCGAAGCCGCTTCCGCCTTCCGGCTGCTCGAAGGCGTGGAGGCTTGGCGCCCCGAATGCCAGAAGCAGCGCGAGCATGGCGACAATGGGTATGAGCTTGCGTGTCATGGCCGGCAGCATAGCGGCTTTCGCTGCGGGAGCTACAAGCTCCATACCTTCCCGTTGCGGGGAGGTCCGGCGGCGCCGCAGGCGACGCTGGGGTGGGGGCAAATCCTTGGAGATTCTGCGGGGATCACCCCACCCGGCTCGGCCTGCGGCCGAGCCATCCTCCCCATCAAGGGGAGGGATGGGAACGGGCTGGGTCGCTCAGGCCCATCTCGTTAATGGAAGTCGCGGGATTTCGGGATGATGCGCTCGGCGCGCGGATGGCGGCGCGGATGCCATCTTGGATGGGGGCGCTCGCTTCTTGGTAGCGGGCGCTTGACGTGATCGGCCGGTGCGAGCGGAAGCGGGGCGTCCGCCTCGTCGGACGAAGGGCGCCAGGAGCCGGGGTCTGGCCGTTTGACCTCGTCGGCATTGGCGAGCGCGACACTTAAGGTCTCGCCGTCCTCGCTGAGGAGGCGCAGCCAATCGCTCCGGTCCTCGAGCTTTGCTGCCACCACGTGGATGATGTCCTCGTGGCGCTGGATGCGGCCATGCACCACGACGAGCCGCGCGCCCATCACCACCTTCCGCATCCGCTCGAGCACCTTGGGCCAGATCACCGAATTGGCGACGCCGGTCTCGTCCTCGATGGTCATGAACACCACGCCTTGCGCCGAGCCCGGGCGCTGGCGCACGAGCACCACGCCGGCGACGCTCACGCGGCTGCCGTCGCGCAAGCTCCTGAGATCGGCGCAGGAGGCGATGCGGTCCGCCGCGATGCGATTACGCAGGAAGCTCATGGGATGGGCTTTGAGGGAGAGGCGGAGCGTGCGGTAGTCGTTCACCACATGCTCCGAGAGCGGCATAAGGGGAAGCGCCACCTCTGGCTCCCCGCCGGTCTCGGCGGCATCGGCGTGGTCGAACAGTGGGAGCGGAATCTCCTTCGGCAGCCCGCGCACCTCCCATAAGCCAGCGCGGCGGTCGAGCCCAAGGGAGCGGAAGGCGTCGGCCGCGGCGAGTTTCTCGAGCCTGACGCCGCTCCGCCGCCACAGATCGCGCACATCGCTGAATGGATTCGGAGCGGTGCCACTCGCTCCATCCCTCCCCCTTGTGGGGAGGGGGCCGCCGAAGGCGGCGGGTGAGGGGTTGGAGTTTGCTGAGAGCAGGGGAGCAAACAAATGCGGATTGAGTTCAGGTGGGATTCCGTCGCGTTTGGAAACGATCTTCTGAGCGTCGGCCTCGCGCAGGCCGTCGATCTGGCGAAGCCCCAGACGCAGCGCGAAGGTGCCGCCACGCGCTTCCTCCAAGGTGCAGTCCCACAGGCTGTGATTGATATCGGCCTCGCGCGCCTCGACGCCGTGCTCGCGCGCGCAACGCACGATCTGCGCCGGCGCATAGAACCCCATGGGCTGGGAGTTGAGGAGCGCGGCGGCGAAGGCCGCCGGGTAATGGCATTTGAGCCAGGACGAGACATAGACAAGGTGCGCGAAGCTCGCGGCGTGGCTCTCGGGGAAGCCATATTCGCCGAAGCCCTTGATCTGGTTGAAGCAGCGCTCGGCGAAGTCCGCTGGATAGCCGCGCGCCGTCATGCGGCCGACCATCTTCTCGCGCAGCTTGTCGATGGTGCCGCGGCGGCGGAAGGTGGCCATGGCGCGGCGAAGCTCGTTCGCCTCGGGGCCGGAAAATTTCGCCGCCACCATGGCGAGCCGCATCGCCTGCTCCTGGAAGAGCGGCACGCCCATGGTCTTGCCGAGCACCTGGCGAAGCTCGTCGGCGGGGCCATGGTCTGGGTGCGGCGAGGGGAAGTCGATCGCCTCTTCCCCGGACCGGCGGCGAAGATAAGGGTGCACCATGTCGCCCTGGATCGGGCCCGGTCTGACGATCGCGACCTCGATGACGAGGTCGTAGAAGCAACGGGGCTTGAGCCGCGGCAGCATGTTCATCTGCGCCCGGCTCTCGACCTGGAACACGCCGATCGAGTCCGCCTTGCACAGCATGTCGTAGACTTTAGGATCGTCGCGCGGCACCGTGCCGAGGCTGACATCCTCGCCGTAATGGGCTTTGAGCAGGGCGAAGGCCTTGCGGATGCAGGTGAGCATGCCGAGGCCGAGCACATCCACCTTCAATAGACCGAGCGCGTCGAGATCGTCCTTATCCCATTCGATGACGGTGCGGTCCTCCATGGCGGCATTGCCGATGGGAACCACCTCGGACAGCGGTCCGCGCGTCAGCACGAAGCCGCCGACATGCTGGGAGAGATGGCGGGGAAAGCCGATCAGCTCCTGGGTCAGCTCGAGGCAGCGGGAAAGCAGCGGGTCTGACGGATCGAGCCCAGCCTCGCGGACATAAGCCTCAGGCAGGGAAGAATTGCTCAAGCCCCAGATGGTGGTGGCAAGCGCCGCGACGGTGTCCTCGGAGAGCCCGAGCGTCTTCCCTACCTCGCGTACCGCCATGCGCCCGCGATAGCAGATGACGGTTGCGGCCAGGCCGGCGCGGTCGCGGCCGTAGCGGGCATAGATATATTGGATCACCTCCTCGCGCCGCTCATGCTCGAAATCGACGTCGATGTCGGGCGGCTCTTTCCGCTCGGGCGAGACGAAGCGCTCGAACAGAAGATCGACCTCGGTCGGGTCGACATTGGTGATGGCGAGGCAGTAGCAGACGGCGGAATTGGCGGCAGAGCCTCTGCCCTGACAAAGGATGGCCTGGCTGCGCGCATAATGGACGATGTCGTGGACGGTGAGAAAGTAGCGCGCGTAGTTGAGCTCGGCGATCAGCGCGAGCTCTTTGGCGAGCGTGTCGCGCACTTTCTCAGGGATGCCGTTCGGGAAGCGCCAGTGGGCGCCCTCTGAGGTCAAGTCCTCGAGATGAGATTGCGCCGTCTTGCCTGGCGGCACCGGCTCGTCGGGATATTCGTATTGCAGCTCGTCGAGCGAGAAGGTGCAGGCTTGCGCGATCTCGACGGTGTGGCGAAGCGCGTCCTCGTGGCCCGAGAACAGACGCGCCATCTCTTTAGCGGACTTCAAATGCCGCTCTTCATTGGCTTCGAGATGGAAGCCCGCGTCGTGAATGGTGCATTTCTCGCGGATGCAGGTGAGCACGTCCTGCAAGGGCCTGCGGTGGGGGGCGTGATAGAGCACGGCATTGGTGGCGACGAGCGGCAGGCCGGTCCGCGCTGCCATTCCCGCGAGCGCCGCGATGCGGGCTTTGTCGTTGCCGCGATAGGAATGCCGCGCCGCGAGATAAAGGCGCGTCCGCGCACCGAGCGCTTGTTTGATTCGAAGGAGCCCGGATTGAAAGTTCCCCTCGTGTGAAAAGTCGTCGGGGGGCAGCGCGATGAAGATCAGGCCTTCGGCGTGAGCGGCAATGTCGGTGAGAAAGAGCGTGCACTTTCCTTTCTCGGCGCGGCGCTGACCGAGGGTCAGCAGCTGGCAGAGCCGGCCGTAAGCGGCGCGGTCCGTCGGGTAGGCGAGCAGGCTTAAGCCCTCTTGCAGATCGAGGCGGGAGCCGACGATGAACTTGATTCCGCCCACCTCCTTGGCGGCGAGATGGGCGCGGACGACGCCGGCAACGGTGTTCGCGTCTGTGACGGCGATGGCCTCCAACCCCAGCGCGCGCGCCGTCGCCACGAGCTCTTCGGGATGCGAGCCGCCCCTGAGGAAGGAGAAGTTCGTCGTCACCTCGAGCTCGGCATAGCGGGTCATGGCGGAGGCATCATCCGAAGACCCCGTGCAGGAACCAGGCGGGGAGCCCGTGCCCGCTCTCCTGATAGAGGCCTTCGCGGAATACCCAGTAGCGGCAGCCGTCCTCGTCCTCGATGCGGTAATAGTCGCGGGGGCGTGCTCGCAATTGACTTGCCCCCTCACCCGGCGCCCCCGACTTGAAGTCGGGGTCGCCACCGCCTTTGGCGGTGGGAGGGTGAGGGGTGATTACCTCTGAAAGCTGTTGCTTTCGTAACGCACGCCACCATTCGGGCGCGATGCGCTCGGGTCCCTCGGCCTTCACCACGCGGCGGGTCACGCGCCGCCAGGTGAAGCGCGCCGGAGGCCCTTCCGGGATTTCCGCAAGCACTTCGAGTGGCTCAGGCGTGGTGAGCAGAAGCGGCGGCCGCGGCAGTTTGCGCGGGGCCTGCTCCGGCCAGAGAGAGGGGCTGGCAAAGGCGCTGCGCAGCCTTTGCGCCAATTCGGGGATGTGGCTTGCCCGTGGGAAAAGGCGGCGCACCGAGCGCGTACCCAAGCGATTGACCAGGCGGTCGATCAAAGGTCCGGCTGAAGCTTTCCCGTCCCTCTCGGCGAGGGTGGTTTGTGCAGGGGGCAGCGTCTCGGTGAGGAGAGCCGCCAACGCCATCAGGTCGACGCCGAAGCCCATGTCGATGGCCTCGACCTTGTCCTGCAACAGGGCCAACAGGTGTTTTGGCTCGCGCGAGGGCGCGCTTAAGCCCGCCTCGATCACGGTGGAGGAGCCGTCGGCGCGGCACACCCAAAGCCCGACCCGTCGTGCGCCTTGGCCGGCGCGCGCCAGCCTCCCGCAAAGCACGCTGGCGAGATGGTCGAGGCCGGCAACGACGCCCTCATGGGTGATGAGAGGGTCGGGAAAGGGAAGCCTCGCCACGAAGTCGGGTGCGGGAAGGAGAGGGGCGCAGGGCTCTTCCCGCCGCCCAAGCGCCTGATCGAGGCGAAGCAGCACGGCTTCGGCCGCGTCCTTGGAGTGGAACCGCTGCTCGATGCTCGCCCGTGGCAGGCCGTAGAGCTGGCCGATGCGCTTCAGGCCGAGCCGCCTGAGCAGGAGCGCAACCTCAGGCTCAAGGCGCAGGGCCTCGACAGGAAGGGGGAGAAGCGCCTCGCCGATCTTTCCTTCCGGGACGATGATGGGCGAGGGGTGCGCGAAGCGGGAAAGCGCATGCGCTCCACCCAAGGTCTCGGCCAGAGCAAGCCGCGCGGTAAAGCCCGCGCAGGCGAGCCGACGACCCAAGTCGGCGAGGAGCGCTTCCTCGCCGCCGAAGAGATGGGGCACGCCGGTGACGTCGAGCCAGAGTCCGTCATCGCCGTCAGAATTCAGGGTCGGGCTGTAGCGGGCAGACCCCCAGCGGGCGAGCGCAAGAAGCGCGTCTTCATCCTTCTTGGGCGCGGCGGGCGCAGTAAGCAGCGTGGGGCAAATGGCGCGGGCATCGGCAAGACCAAGACCCGCGCCAAGACCTTCGCGGATGCTTGCCCCATTGACGGCGGTGAGCACAAGTCCGCGCTCCGCGCTGCCGACAAGGGCGAAAGGCCGGTCATCCGGTACGGACGTGTCCGGCCTCTCGCGCTTGAGCCGCTCGATCGGAAGATGCGGCAGAAAGACGGAAACGAAACGACTCATGACTGAACTCCACGATAAAGCTTCGCCCTGGCGCCTCGCCCCGGCAACGGTCGAGGGTGAGGTGCCAGGAGGGCGCGTCGCCGGGGGCTTGGGCATCGCAGGGGGCAGGCCCGCTCCGCTGCGCCGCGATGCGCCAGCGTGTCAGCGTTCCGGGTAGGCCCGGGCGCTGATGCCTTGAGACCAGCAGACAGGGCGTGCGTGAGGCTTGCGCGGCAAGACCGAGACGCCGGGCGACGATCGGGGCCTTGATCTCGATTTGCGCCAGGGCTGCGATCAGGGCGCAGCTCTTCAGCCCCTCTTCCAGAGCCCAGGCGGCGTCTTGCACGTTTCTCGCCTCGACGATGAGAAAGAGCGCGGGGTCGAGGCCGAGCGCGCAAAGGCCAGGCCCGTAAGGGCGCCCCCATTCACGCACGGCGTCTTGCGTGAGGCACCACAGCACGAGGTCTCGACGCTTCGTCCGCGCCGCTTCCTCGGCGATCACGGCAAGGGCGAAGGCGAGTGCCGCAGGCCCGTCGCGATAAGCTTCAGGCTTGATCTCGTGGAGCCCCCCTTGTTTGAGCTTGTGCAGGGGTGACTCCCTCCCCCTGGAAGGGGGAGGGCCGGGGAGAGGGTGAGACTTAACGGGCAAGGCGGCAACGAAACCCCCACCCGGCGATGGCCAACGGCCATCCTCACCCTCCCCCTTGGGGGAGGGTGAGGAGATTGCGGCCATTCCACACGAGTTCGCTCTCCCCTCTAGGGGGGAGGTGAAAAGACCAGCAGGAGAATAAGGAAGCGAGCAGACGGGGTGGGGAGGGGCCGCGCCCGGTACGGGGGGAAGGCCTAAGGACACGGGAACCTGCTCGAGCGCGCGAATGGATGCGCGCAACTCCTCGATCAGGACCCTACCCGGTGCCCCGCCTGCTCTTTCCTCAACGCCAGCCGGCAGAACGAGGAGACCACTACCGCCGCCTGGAACGTCGTTACGCACGACTACACCTCAACTATCGTTCCTGTTTTGTTCTAATCAGAGTCGG
>JAENXG010000302.1 GCA_016649675.1 Methyloceanibacter sp. | reverse complement strand
CGTCAGCCGATAGTCGCAAGCCCTGGGAACAGCTCAAGCATCCAGGCCGAGATCAGCGTCATGGAATTGGTGAGGAACAGGATGCCGGTCAGCACGAGAAAGCCGCCGAGCAGCTTCTCCACGGTCGCCAGATGCTTGCGGAAGCGCTGCATGGTGGTCAGGAACGGCCTGATGGCGATGGCCGCCACGATGAAGGGGATGCCGAGCCCCAAGGAATAGACGAGGAGCAGCCCGACACCCTGGCTCACCGAGTTCTCGCCGGCGGCAATGGCGAGGATCGCGGCGAGCACCGGCCCGATGCAGGGCGTCCAGCCGAAGGCGAAGGCAACGCCGATGAGATAGGCGCCGATAAGGCCTGCGGGCCGCGCGTCGGCGTGATAGCGCGCCTCGCGGTGCAGAACGGGCAAGTGGATGAGCCCGAGGAAATGCAAGCCGGCGATGATGATTACCACGCCCGCGATTTTGCTTAAGGTGGGAAGGTTCTCGGCGATGAGCTGGCCGGCAGCGGTCGCCGTGGCGCCGAGGATAACGAACACCGTGGTGAAGCCGAGCACGAACGCCACCGACGACAGCACCACCGTGGTGTAGACGTGGGACGGCGTCTCGTCCTCACCGGTGAGCTGGTCGAAGGTGGTGCCGCCGAGGAAGCAGAGATAAGGCGGCACGAGCGGCAGCACGCAAGGGGAGAGGAAGCTCAAGAACCCGGCGATCAGCGCTCCGACATAGGTGACGTTCACGTCCGCTTCTCCTGGCGTCATCGCCCGCGAAAGCGGGCAAACCAGTAAACACAAACTCCGTTGAAGGCCAATGGATTGCCCGGTCAGACCAGGCAATGACAAGTCACGTTCATGTTAGGCGCGGCTCTCCCGCCGGGCAGCAAGATGCGCAACGGCCGCTGGCAGCTCCTCGAGGCCATCGATAACCATATCGGCGCCAAGCTCTGTGACCGGGGTCACCGAGTAGCCGTGGGATACGAGGACGATGCCGGCGAGCTTGGCCGCCCGGGCCGTCTGCACGTCGCTCATGGAATCGCCGACCATGAGGGTGGTCGACGGCTCGGCCCCGAGCTCGTCCACCACGCGCAGAAGGCCCGCCGGGTCTGGCTTCTTCGGACTGTCGCCATCGCCGCCCTGGATCGCGCCGAAAGAATCGGCGATGCCCATGGCCTGCAAGAGATCGCGGCTGATGGCGGCAGGCTTGTTGGTGCAAAGCCCCAAGGCGATGCCCGCATGGTCCAAGGCGCGCAATGTCTGCGCTGCACCGGGATAGAGGCGCGAGAGGACCGCGGGCTGCTCGGCATAAAGCTGGAACAGCCTCGCCTCGGCCTGGTCCCTCGCTGCGTCCGGAAGCGCGGCACCATGCGTGGCGAGGGCCCGGTCGAGCAGCTTGGCAAGTCCGCCGCCTACCATGGTGCGCACCTTATCCTGCGGATGCGGCGCAAGGCCGAGCTCGGCCAACGTCGCATTGAGGGCAACGGCGAGATCTCCGACGGAGTCGAGGAGGGTGCCGTCGAGATCGAAGATCACCGCAGACGGCCATGGTCTCATCCTTCGGGACGCACCCTCTGGGCGGTCCGCAATATGAGGTGGAGCAACTATCGGACGCTGCAAAGCTACTCTGCCGCGCTGACCGGAGGCAGAGCTACGGTCTCGACAACGGAAAGGTCGAGCTTCTTGGAGGCGTGGTCGATGTCGAATCCGACAACCTCACCTTTCGCATCGAAGTCGACGACGAGGCCCTCGACGATGTCTCGCGCCTCTGTTCCCGGGGTGCTTTTCAGCTCGATATAGAGGCTGTCCGTCTCCGGATAATAGTGCAGCTTCATGAGTGTCACGCGGCGGCGGCGCGGGCGCGCAAGGCGGCAGCCCTGATTGCGGCGATATTCTCTTGATAGGCGCCCCCCTTGAACACGCCGGACCCCGCCACGATCACATTTGCTCCCGCCTCGACCACGAGCGGGGTGGTCTCTTCATTGATGCCGCCATCCACCTCGAGGTGAATGGGCCGCGCGCCGATGGCTTTGCGGATCGCCCTGATCTTGTGGAGCTGCGAGGGGATGAAGGCCTGGCCGCCGAAGCCCGGGTTGACCGTCATCACGAGGACGAGGTCGACCTTGTCGAGCACATATTCGATGGCCTCCTCGGGCGTCGCCGGCGTGACGCTGACGCCCGCCTTCTTGCCGAGGCTCCTGATGAGCTGAAGCGAGCGGTCAAGATGCGGGCCCGCTTCGGCATGCACGGTGATGATGTCCGAGCCCGCTTTGGCGAAGGCCTCGATGTAAGGATCGCAGGGCGCGATCATGAGATGCACGTCGAACAGCTTCTTCGAATGGGGGCGGAGCGCCCGAACCACGTCGGGGCCGATGGTGATGTTCGGCACGAAGTGCCCATCCATGACATCGACATGAATCCAGTCGCACCCCGCGGCGTCGATGGCGCGCACCTCCTCGCCGAGTTTCGCGAAGTCGGCGGAGAGGATGGACGGGGCAATGATGATGTCTTTGGCCATTGAAGGCTTAACCACGGTCAGCGCTGCTGGACCGGACCACTCTAAGACACATTCCGGTTAACTGGAATTTGCCGCTCCAATTTATCCGCAAGGAGCGCGGGCCCCGCTGCGCGCCAGTGCCAGAACTCCCGGCAATTGGTGGCCTCCAAGCCATTCGAGAAACGCCCCGCCAGCGGTCGAGACATAGGTGAAGTCGGACGCGGCGTGAGCCTCGTTCAGCGCCCTTACGGTATCGCCGCCACCGGCAACGCTCACCAGTCTGCCTTCCCTGGTCAACCGGGCCACCGCGCGGGCAAGCGCGAAGGTCGCTTCGCCGAAGGGCGCCGTCTCGAAGGCCCCGAGGGGGCCGTTCCACAGCACCGTCTTGACCGCGCCGAGGCGGCGCTCGAGGTCGGCGACGCTGTCAGGCCCGAAATCGAGGATCATGGCGTCGGCGGGGACCTCGCCCACCGGGCAAATGTGCCAGGCGACGCCGGCCTTAAGCTCCTTCGCCACCACCACATCGCTCGGCAAGACAATCTCGCAAGACGATCGCTCGGCCTTGGCCATGATGGTCCTGGCGGTCTCGACGAAATCGGGCTCGCAGAACGAGACGCCGATCTCGATCCCCTTGGCGAGGAGGAAGGTGTTGGCCATGCCGCCGCCGACGACGAGCTGGTCCATGCGCGCGGCAAGATTGGTCAGCACCTCGATCTTGGTCGAGACCTTGGCGCCCCCGACAATAGCCATGACCGGCCGGTCCGGATCTTCGAGCGCTTCGCCCAGCGCGGTGATCTCGGCCATCATCAGGAGGCCGGCATAAGACGGCAGAAGATGGGGAAGCGCCTCCATCGAGGCATGCGCCCGATGCGACGAGGAGAAGGCGTCGTTGACATAGATGTCGCCGAGAGCGGCCAGACCCTTGGCAAAATCGGGATCGTT
>JAENXG010000327.1 GCA_016649675.1 Methyloceanibacter sp. | reverse complement strand
TCCACGCCGCCGGTCAGCACCTTGCCGGACGATGGCACCACCGTGTTGTAGGCACGGCCGAGCCGGGTAATTGAATCGAGCAGGATCACCACGTCGCGCTTGTGCTCGACGAGGCGCTTGGCTTTCTCGATGACCATCTCGGCGACCTGCACATGGCGCGAGGCCGGCTCGTCGAAAGTGGACGAGATCACCTCGCCCTTCACCGAGCGCTGCATGTCGGTGACCTCCTCGGGACGCTCGTCGATCAGCAGCACGATCAGATAGCACTCCGGATGGTTGGCGGTGACGGAGTGGGCGATGTTCTGCAGGATCATGGTCTTGCCGGTGCGCGGTTGCGCCACGATCAGCCCGCGCTGGCCCTTGCCGAGCGGCGCCACGATGTCGATGACGCGTCCGGTGTTATCTTTGCGGGTCGGGTTGTCGATCTCCATCTGCATCCACTCATCGGGATAGAGCGGCGTCAGATTGTCGAAATGGATCTTGTGGCGCTGCTTGTCGGGATCCTCGAAATTGATGGTGTTGACCTTGAGCAGCGCGAAATAGCGCTCGCCCTCTTTCGGGCTCCTGATCTGGCCTTCGACGGTATCGCCGGTGCGAAGTCCGAAGCGGCGGATCTGGCTTGGGCTGACATAGATGTCGTCGGGGCCGGCGAGATAGTTCGAGTCGGGGGAACGCAAGAATCCGAAGCCGTCCGACAGCACCTCGACGACGCCGGTGCCGGTGATCTCCACTTCGCGGGCCGCCAACTGCTTCAGAATCGCGAACATGAGCTCCTGCTTGCGCATGGCGCTCGCGTTCTCGACGGCAACCTCCTCGGCGAAGGTCAAGAGCTCCGTCGGCGACTTGGTCTTCAAATCTTGCAGCTTCATTTCCTGCATGCGCTGCTACTCCAAACGGGGAATGGGTGAACGTTGGATTTCCAATGCCGCGCGGCTTGGCGCGGATTCACGGGAAGGGAAAAGGATGTGCCTTGGCGGGAAAGGCAGAGTTCGACGCCTGCTCCGCTCCGGGCGACCCGATCTTGTGGGGGAAATGCGGGTCGCGACAGCGTCCCGAATTGGATGCGACTCAACTTATAGCAGAACCCGAAGCCGGGCGGAATAGGCTTGCCGAGGCCTTTAGAAGGGGCGGACAACCACGAGAATCACGATGAAGATCATCAGCAGCGTGGGGACCTCGTTGGCGATGCGATAGAAACGCGCCGACCGCGTGTTCCGATCCAAGGCGAAGTCCCGCGTCCACATCGCGAGCAAGCCACTATAGGCCGATAACATCACAACGAGAGCAAGCTTGGCGTGGAACCACCCATCCTTCGACCAGTCGATGACACCGGAAAAGGCGAGGATGAGACCGAAGACCCAGCTCGCCAGCATGGCCGGCGTGGTGATCAGCCTGAGCAACCGCCGTTCCATCACCTTGAAGGTCTCGGACTGCTCGGAGCCGACCTTGCTCGCAGCGTGATAGACGAAGAGCCGCGGCAGATAGAGAAGCCCCGCCATCCAAGCGATGATGGCGATGATGTGAAAGGCCTTGATGTAGGCGATGAGCATCTTGATTGCCGGTGATGGATCAGGCGGAGCCGGTCTTCACGAGATGGAGAAGCCTCTCGACATTCTCGATCGGTGTCCCCGGTTGAATGCCATGACCAAGATTGAAGATGAACGGGCCTGACCCGAGCGCCGCGAGGATGGAGGCGACCCGCCGATCGAGATGCGGTCCGCCGGCGACGAGCAGCAGCGGATCGAGATTGCCCTGCACCGGCATCAAGTTCTGCAGCCTGTCCCTGATCCATTCAATCGGCTGGCTTGTATCGCAACCGATGGCATCGATGCCTGTTTCTCGCGCATAGTGCTCGGCAAGTACGCCTGAGCCACGCGGAAAACCAATCACGGGAATGTCCGGCGCCTTTGCCTTGACCTGCTCTACGAGGCGTCGCGTCGGCGCAATGCACCAGCGGGCAAATTCGTCCTCAGGCAGGCTTCCTGCCCAACTGTCAAAAATCTGCAAGGCGCCCGCGCCCGCTGCCACTTGTCCCAGCAGGTAGTCCGCCGAGGTGTCGACCAGGAGATCGATGAGGCGCTGGAAATTGGCCTGCTCGCGATAGGCCCACAGCCTTGCCTCGGCCTGATCCTTGCTGCCGCCGCCTTCGACCATATAGGTCGCAACCGTCCATGGCGCCCCGCAGAAGCCAATCAGCGGCACCGTCCTTGGCAGCTCGGCCCGCACCCGCTCGATGGTTTCGTAGACTGGCGCGAAAGCCTTGGCGGCACTCCCTTTACTCAGCCTCGCAAGGCCCCTGGCATCGCTGACGGGCTCGAGTTTCGGGCCCTCGCCCTCGACGAACTCAACCTTCTGGCCCAAGGCATAAGGGACGATGAGGATGTCAGAGAACACGATGGCCGCGTCGAGATCGAACCTTCGCAAAGGTTGCAGCGTTACTTCGGCTGCGAGCTCAGGAGTGCGGCAAAGATCGAGGAACGAGGAGACCTTGCTCCTCACCTCCCGATATTCCGGCAGATAGCGCCCAGCCTGGCGCATCAGCCAGATCGGGGGCGGGGCATTTGTCTGCCCTGCGAGAGCCTTGAGGAAGGGGCTTTCTGAAGAAGGGATACGCAGCATCGTTGTCCCTAAATACTAAAAGAGAGAATCTCTCTTAGATTTCTACTGTTACAGTTAGGGGGTGAATAGCGGACATTCCGCGCTGTCACTAGGCTATCGACAGGACTCGCGAATGAGCCCGGGAGTCGATGGCGGCTCCAGCCCCGAGCCTGTGGCTAATTTGCTTGTGCAGTGCACGCAAGGCCTGCACCGCAAGCTCTCGGGGTCGTGTCGTTTCGCTGGCGAGGGGACGAACCTCCTGTGGACGACTAAGCCATGGGTCTGGGGATCGAGGAGGGTATTGTGCGGCCCTCTGTGCAAAGGGTCTTTTTCTCGATATCTGCGAATCTGTGCAGAACTAGGCGCGCTTCCGGGGACGGGGCGGGAGAGAACCATCTGCTCGCCGGAGTTGCTCCCTGAACCCATCGCGGTTATCCAAAGGATTGCCATGGATATCCAGCGGACTTTCCACCTGCACATGATCTCCGACGCGACCGGCGAGACGCTGGTCACGATCGC
>JAENXG010000447.1 GCA_016649675.1 Methyloceanibacter sp. | reverse complement strand
GGTTGCACGCTATTTGGTTGCTACCCCTCTTATAGGTCTCGCGCAAAAGCTGCAGCATAGTCATCTCGATGCGGCGGCAAGTGTCCGCCATGTGGGGGCGTTGCGAAAAAGGCGTCGGGACTTGGCTTCGCGCAGGCGGAGCAGGGGGACTTGCGTTCCTAAGCGTCTGCCTGTTCGCAGCGGGGGCGTCCGCCCAATCCGACCAACCCCGCACCGAGATCTTCACCGGCTTCGAGGCAAGCGACAATTACGCTAGCGGCTATGTGGGCGGCAGCTACGCCTTAAGCAAGACGGGACTTTTCGAGCCGGGCTTCCGGCTCCGCGCGGTGGGCGCCTATGGCCGCTATCACTATGATGGAACGCTCCCCGGCAATGACGGGGAGGCGCCCACCACGTTCGACGGCGAGGACGCATTTCTTTCGGCGCTGGTCGGCTATCAGTTCCGCCCCGGACGGCTCATCGTCAAGCTCTTCGCCGGCATCGAGGCCGAGGATCAGCATATCGTTCCCCACGACCCGAACAATTTGGTGCAAGGCAGCGAGTTGGGTCTGAGACTCCAGGCCGAGACTTGGTTCGACATCTCGCCGCGCGTTTTTCTCTCCGCCGACGCCGCTTACGGCACCGCCTTCCAGGAATATTGCGGGCTCGCGCGGTTCGGGCTTCGCCTGAAGCCCCGGCTCTCGCTAGGGCTCGAGGGCGGCGCACTCGGCAATGAGGAATACGACGCCGGCCGCGGCGGCGGATTCGTGCGGCTGAATTTCCACGACACCGAAGTCACGCTCTCGGGTGGCTTTACCGGCAACTATCTCGAAGAGACACCGAGCGGCTATGTCGCGCTCGGCGTCTACCGGACGTACTGAGATCGGCGATTGTCAGGTCTGGTCGTTGTTGCCGGATTTGGTGGATTCGACCCAATCGCGCCGTCCTCACGGAGCCATCCTTCCTGTGCAGGAAGGCGCGGCCTCGGTGCTTCCGGGCGAGATAACGCGCCTTGGTCCATGCGTCTTCCTGCTTGGTCCATGGCTCAAACCAACCCTTTTCGTCCCCGGAGACGCCACAACGATTCTGGAGCGGCCACGCTGAAGGGATTTTGCCTATGCTCAACATGCCACTCCTTCTCGCTCATGGGGTGCCTCGCGGCTTGCTGGCTCGGGCCATCGTAGACAGACCATGCAACGGGCTATGCCGCGCTCGGCGTCTACCGGACGTACTGAGATCCGCGATTGTGAGATTGAGGCAAAGTGCACTGCCGGCCCCGCCCCGGCAGTGCTTGGCCTCATCGGCTGCTGGCCTTGAACTCGAACCGATAACTCCAGCTCGCCAAGACGGCATCGCCCGCTTTAGTTGTGCATCCTGTGTAAGAGGGATGTCCGTGGGTCTCGCCCGAAGGACTCTCTCCAGCGGCAAGCATGACACGAACGCGACAGGCAAATCAAACGGGAGTTCTCGCTTACCCGCATTTTCTTTTCGCGGCGCTGCAGCGACGGAAAGACGCGGGCGCACGACGCACGCAACGCGCATCAGTCGGAGGCGAACTGCGATTCGGCGAGAGCATGGTGACGCGCGCCCGAGGCCGCGAGAAATTTGTTCGCTCTCTCAGAGCGATATGTTCACGTCGGCTCACCGAAGGGACTGCCTCATGTCACCGCCGCACGCTACTGCGCGACGCTCCTCCGCTAGGTTCGCCCTGCCCGAGCGACGGTCCCGCACGACAGTTCTGTGGCAGTTGGGCGACAGCGCAAGTCCTTCCTGCGCGTGGGAATTTCGCAAGATGACAGCGTTCAGGGGGCGGCTTGAGCGCTTGGCCGTTCGTTTTTCGCCTTCACATCGGCGTCTTGGGGCTTGCCCTCGTCAGGCGGGGGCGGAGGCGGGCGCCATTCCTTGAAGCGTTTGCCGAGCTCCTCGCCGTGTGTGCTCCACCACGCGTCGTCGAAGCGGAGCGCCTTCTTGAAGTTGTCCGGCGCGGTCGGCAGAAAATCCTTCATCTCAACATCGATGACGGGATGCTTGCCGACCAGCTGAAGCGCCGATTTGCGCATCGGGCCGTAGGCGATCAGCTGCGCTTGCGCCGCAAGCCGCGCGGGGTCGGAGGCGAAAATGATAAAGCGCTTGGCGCCGTCCTTGTTCTTGGCTCCTTTGGGAATGGCCCAAAGATCGAGATCGTAGATCTGGCCGTCCCAAATCACGCCGAGCCGCTGGCGGTCGCCGACGGCGGCGCGAAAGATGCGGCCGCTATAGCCCGCC
>JAENXG010000102.1 GCA_016649675.1 Methyloceanibacter sp. | reverse complement strand
CGCGCCAAGGCCGAGGCCTGGGTCGCGCAATTCGGCGGGAGGCTCGCAAGCACCCCTGAAGAGGCAGCGGACGGGGCCGAGTTCATCTTCACGTGCGTCGGCAATGACGACGATCTTCGCGCGGTGACGCTCGGGCAACACGGCGCGTTCGGCGCGCTTGGGCGCGGCACCATCTTCGTCGACCACACGACAGTATCGGCCACCATCGCAAGGGAGCTTCACCAAGCCGCCAACGCGCGCGGCGCGGGCTCCCTCGATGCGCCGGTGTCGGGCGGCCAGTCAGGCGCGGAAGGAGGCACTCTGACCGTGATGGTGGGCGGCGACGAGAGCGACTTCGCCAGAGCCGAGACGGTGATCGCCGCTTACGCGCGCGCCGCTAATCTCATCGGGCCTTCGGGCTCGGGCCAGCTCACCAAGATGGTCAACCAGATCTGCATCGCCGGCCTCATCGAGGGGCTCGCCGAGGGGCTCAACTTCGCGCGCCGCGCCGACCTCGACGTGGAGAAGGTCATCAATACCATCTCCAAGGGCGCCGCCCAGTCCTGGCAGATGGACAATCGCTGGCAGACCATGATCGAGGGCAAGTTCGATTTCGGCTTCGCCGTGGACTGGGTGCGCAAGGACTTCGCGCTTCTCCTCGAGGAGGCGCGCCGCAACGGCGCGAGCCTTCCCGTGACCGCGCTGGTCGACCAGTTCTATGCCGAGATCCAGGAGATGGGCGGTCGCCGCTGGGACACGTCGAGCCTAATCGCGCGGCTCGAGCGGAAATAGACCCGCGCCCTTATGTCCGCTTAACTTCGGCGGCGTAGTCAAGCGGCAGCGCCGTCGTATATTTGATCTGCTCCATAGCGAAGGCCGAGCTCACGTCGGACAGCTCGATCTTGCTGATGAGCTTCTTATAGAAGGCGTCGTAGCGCTCGATGTCCGGCACCACCACGCGGAGTAGATAATCGACCTGGCCGCTCATGCGGTAGAACTCCACCACCTCGGGAAAGTCCTTGAGCGCTTCGTGGAAGCGGTCGAGCCAGTCTTGCGTGTGGTGGCTCGTGGTGATGGAGACGAACACCGTCACCCCGACATTGACCTTCTTGGGGTCGAGCACCGCGACCCGCCGCTGGATCACGCCGCTCTCCTCAAGCTTCTGGATGCGGCGCCAGCACGGCGTGGTGGAAAGCCCGATCTGCTTGCCGATCTCGGCCACGGGCAAAGTGCTGTCCCTCTGCAAAATGTCGAGGATTTTGCGGTCCATACGATCGAGCATGGCGGTCCTGATGATATTTTTGCGTGATTCTAGCAAAACCGGGAACCTTTTTCCAATGTCCCTAATCCCTACCGGCTTAGTAGATTATTTTTCTGTGACTGGCAAGAGCAATTTTAGAGGAGCGCCCTCACCTCGTGGCGGAGCACCGGCAACAGCTCCTTCTCGAACCAAAAATTCTCTGTGATCCAGGCATTGTTGCGCCAGGAGGGATGCGGCAGCGGCAGCACGCGGGGACGCCGCTTGCTCTCGAGGTGCTGTCGCCAGCTGAGCATGGTCTCCTGGAGCGTGCGCCCCGTGCTCTCGCCGAGATGCCAGTCTTGCGCGTAAGAGCCGATCGCAAGCACGAGCTCGAGCTGCGGCAAGGCGGCGAAGAGCTCGCGATGCCAAAGCGTTGCGCATTCGCGTCGCGGCGGTAGATCACCCCCGCTCGCGTTCTGCCCGGGAAAGCAGAACCCCATGGGCACGATGGCGACGCGCGCCTCATCGTAAAACTCTTGCGGAGAGACCCCCATCCAATCACGCAAGCGGTCGCCGGATCGGTCGGTAAAGGGCGTGCCCGAAGCGTGCACCCGCGTGCCAGGCGCCTGGCTGCACACGGCAAGCCGCGCCGTGCTGCTTGCCCTGAGAACCGGCCGCGGCTCATGCGGCAGAGGCTTGCCTTGCGGGGCCTCGAAGCAATGGCGGCAGGACCGGATGGCGGCGAGCACGCGGTCGAGCTCGGCCGCAGACGCGGTCATAGATCCAGCGTCATGCCGTCATGGGCGAGGAGATAGCGGGACGCGTCGACTTTTCCGGTCCGTGACAACATGGCCTCCCCCATATGGGTGAGGAGAACGCGCTTTGCAGCGAGGCGCTCGTAATTGGCCTCGATGGTCGCGTAATCGAGATGCATGGAAAGCTCCACATCGTATTGAAAGCATTCCGAGATGAAGAGGTCGGCGCCGCGCGCGACGTGATGGAGCGTGTCGACCCACCCGGTGTCGCCGGTGAACGCGAGCACCTTCCCATTGAGCTCGAAGCGGAGCGCATAAGGCGGAGCGCCCGAAGGGTGTTTCACTTCGAATGGAACGACGGTGACGCCGCCGACCGTGAGCGGCTTCTGCTCCTCATACTCGACGAAGGTGAGTTGGAAGTCGCCCGTGATCCCGGGATAGAGCGCTTCCGCTGCCGTGGCATAGCGCGCCGCGATGCCCTTAGGCCCGGTCACGATGAGAGGGCGCGTTCTCTTGCTCACATATTGCGCGTCGATGACGAGCCAGGGCAGACCGCCGAAATGGTCCCCATGCAGATGGGTGATGAACACGGTGTCGATCTCGTTCGGGTCTAACCCGAGGTCCCGCATGCCGATGAGCGAGGAGGCCCCGCAATCGATGAGAAAGGTCGAGGAACGCGAGCGCACATGGAATGAGGTCTGGAGGCGGCCGCCGGCGCCGAACGCATCGCCGCACCCGATGATGGTCAGTCGCATCGTAGCGGCATCCTGGCTTAGGGCGGATTCCTGCTTCGCGAGGGCGTTCAGACCCCTCCCCTCGGACGGCGGGGCCTTCCGGCCTCCCGCCCCACGCCTTCTCCCATTATAGCGCGGGGAAGGCCAGTCGTAACCAGGGCCGATCCTCGTGTCAGCGCGGAGCGAGAGTAAACGCGCCGTTAGGGATTTCCGCAGATAGTTCTGATGGAGCCTGGAGCGGGGGTAAGCGAAGGCCAGCCGGGGGTTATGCCGTTGGCCATCCTCGCTTTTTCGTCAGTCATGTCGTTGCGGGTCGAGTGAGCATGTCAGGAGGCGCGTCAGCCGAGGCTCAAAGAGCCGCGTCGGCAGCAATCAACAGCAAGCGGCGCGCGTCCCGCAGCGTGCAGGAGGCCCGCGAGAAGCTCACCTACAAGTCCGGCGCCAAGCCAGAGTTCGAATACGAGCTCTTGCTGATGTTCGTGAAGAACGAGCTGTCGGCGGCGGTGACCACGCCGCTCCTTGCCATCATCGTCGCCATGGGCGCCATGTTCTGGGCGCCGCCGCGGGAGCTGCTGCTGTGGCTCGGCACCGTGTTCGTCGCCAAGGGCATCCTCATCAGCCTGTGCCGGCAATTCATGAAGGCGCCGCGCGAGGACACCACGACCCCGGTCTGGCGGGCCAAGATCACCGCCGCCGAGTTCTTCTACGGTGTCACCTGGGCGGGCGTCGCCTTCATCAGCCCGGACACGCAAGGGGAAGCGGCCCACACCTTCATCTTCGCCTCGCTCCTCGTCGTCATCTCGATGCGCATGCTGTTCGCTTCGACGGTGATGCCCATCGTCTATGCCGGCACCTTGCCGATGACGGTCGCCATCGTTATCCGCTTCGCACTTCTCGACAATCCATTCTATTGGGCGATGGCGGCGATGGCGGTCGGCGTCCACATCTACTTCATCTGGCTGATGAACGGACTCAACTCCACCGTCGTCGCCATGCTGGAGTTTCGCGCCGAGAAGGACGCGCTGATCGCCGAGCTCGAGCAAGCAAAGTCGATCTCCGAAGAAGCGCGGCTCCGCGCCGAGGAAGCGAACCTCGCCAAGTCGCGCTTCCTTGCCACCATGAGCCACGAGCTGCGCACGCCCTTGAACGCCATTCTCGGCTTCTCGGAGATCATGCGGTCGGAGATTCTCGGCCCGCACAACAACCCGACCTACAAGGAATACGCCAACGACATCCACCAGAGCGGCCAGCATCTGCTCAACCTCATCAACGAGGTTCTCGACATCAGCCGCATCGAGGCCGGTCGCTACGAGCTGCACGAAGCGCCGCTAGACCTCGCCGCCGTGGTCGAGGACTGCCACCGGCTGATGCGGCTCCGCGCCGAGAACAAGGGACTGAAGATCGTCGAGAGCTTCGAGCCAAGCCTGCCGCAGCTTTGGGCCGACGAGCGCGCCGTCCGCCAGATCTGCCTCAACCTTCTGTCCAACGCCATCAAGTTCACCCCGACCGGCGGGACCGTCATGCTGAAGATCGGACGCACCGGGACCGGTGGTCAATTCTTGAGCGTGAAGGACACCGGCCCCGGCATCCCCGAGAACGAGATCCCCCGGGTGCTCAAGAGCTTTGGCCAGGGCTCGCTCGCCCACCAGACGGCGGAAGGCGGCACCGGTTTAGGCCTTCCCATCACCAAGGGCCTCACCGAGCTGCATGAGGGCACCTTCGAGCTGAAGAGCAAGCTGCGCTACGGCACAGAGGTCATCATCACCTTCCCGCGCAGGCGGGTGATGCAGGCCTTGCCTCGGCTCGCCGAGCCAGGCGAAATCGAGGCCGACAAGCCGCGCACCGCCTGGCGCGCCAGAGGCCGGCGCTAGCCTCGAGACGGCAGCGGCAAACCGGCTTCGTTCGCCCGATTGCCCTCTGTCGCCCCATTGCCTACATAGGCTCTTAAGACAATCAGCCGGCACCTCCCTTGGAAACGCCTTGCGTCAACATTTGCCTGCTCGACGCTCACTCAGGGTTGTGCGTCGGCTGTGGCCGCACCATCGAGGAGATCGCCCGCTGGGCGACGATGAGCGAGGCCGAGCGGCGCACCATCATGGCGACGCTGCCGGCGCGGAAAGAGCGCCTCGAGGAAGCGAAAGGCTAGGACGCGTGTCGACCTGGGTTGCCCTGTTCATCCTCGCCCTCGGCGCCATGCTTCTGGTCAGCAACGATAGCGGCATGATCGCGGGCCTCGACAGCACGACCTTCGGCTATGGCGCGCTTTGTCTTGCGCTGCTGGTCTTTATCGGCGGCGGCATGGTGGGAACCTATAGCGGCCGCGCCGGCGCCCTGCTGCGCGATGCGGTCACCTGGCTTGCGCTCGGTCTCGGCCTCGTCACCCTCTACGCCTATAAAGAGGAGCTGTTGCCGATTGCCGCGCGCGTCGTGGGCGAGCTCGCTCCCGGCAGCGCCATGACCGTCGAGGAAAGCGCCAATGGCCTCGCCGAGATTCGCATCCGGAAGCGTCTCGACGGCCATTTCACCGCCACCGTCGACGTGAACGGCAAAGCGATCTCCATGATCGTCGATACCGGCGCCTCGACCATCGTGCTCAGGCCCGAGGACGCCGCGAAGGCCGGCATCGACATCGCCCACCTCGCCTACAAGATCCCCGTGCTCACCGCCAATGGCCGCGCCATGGCGGCGCGGGTGCGCCTCGACAATGTCGCCATCGGCCCCGTCGACCGGCAAAAGGTGGACGCGCTCGTCGCCCAACAAGGCGCGCTGACCCAGAGCCTGCTCGGTATGAGTTTCTTAAGCCGCCTGCGCTCCTATGAGTTTTCCGGCGATTTCCTGACGCTGCGCGGCTGATACGCACACGTCGCGTCCCGTCTGTTGGAGCGAGCAGCGGTGAGTTCGGCCGCCAAACATGTGCTGCACGAGGCGCTCCTCTGGGGAGCGATAGCGCTTTTCGGTTTCGCGCTGTTCTACTTCTTCGACGATCTGAAGGCAGCTCTGGGCCCCGGTGCTCGGGGCGGTCCCTCGATTGCCGAGCTTGGCGCCAGGCGGCTGGCAGAGGACCGGACCGCACATTCGGGCTTCGGCGGCGAGGTGCGGCTCAAAGCCGACCCGCGCGGCCATTTCGTGCTCGATGCGTCCGTCAATGACCGGCCGCTGACATTCATGGCCGATACCGGCGCGACGGTGGTCGTGCTCACCTATGAGGACGCCGAGCGAGCCGGCCTTTCCCCCCACAGCCTCGATTTCTCCGCCCGCGTCGAGACGGCGAACGGCATCTCCCGCGTCGCGCCCGTGACGCTGGACCGCGTGCGCGTCGAGGACATCGTCGTGCGCGATGTGCCTGCCGCGGTCGCCGAGCAGGGCGCACTCGCCACCAACCTCCTCGGCATGAGCTTTCTCGGCCGGCTCAAGAGCTTCCAGATGCAAGGCCGCGAGCTCGTCCTCGAGCAGTGATTCGGGAACCTGGCTGCGCCGGTTGCTGTTGGTCCTTGAGACAAAATCGCCTATGCAAGGGGCCAGCATGTTCCCGAAGCCACGCCAAGACCTCGTCCCCAACACCGCCGAATTCGAGCGCCTGCCTTTCGTCAAGGCGACCGGATTTCGCGAATACGATGCGCGCTGGCGCTACCCCGAAGAGATCAATCTGCTTGGGCTCGAGGCGGTCGGTCTCGGCCTTGCCACACTGATGCGGGAGCGCGGCGTGCCGGTCCGCGTCGTGGTCGGCCACGATTACCGCTCCTATTCGGCGGCCGTGAAAGCGGCGCTGATGACCGGGCTCTTGGCCGGGGGCGCCGAGGTGCACGACATCGGGCTTTCGCTTTCGCCCATGGCCTATTTCGCCCAGTTCGACCTCGGCGTCGAGGGCGTCGCCATGGTCACCGCGAGCCACAACGACAATGGCTGGACCGGCATCAAGATGGGCATGCAGCGGCCACTCACCTTTTCGCCCGAGGACATGACCGCGCTCAAGGACATCGTGCTCAACGCGGGCTTCTCAGCGGAGCACGAGGCCGGGCGTTACATCTTCGTGCCCGACATGCCCGAGCGCTATATGGCCGACCTCATGGCGCGGCCGAAATTGCTCCGGCCGCTCAAGGTTGTCGTCTCTTGCGGCAACGGCACGGTGGGCGCCTTCGCCCCGCGCGTCCTTGCCGAGTTCGGCTGCACCGTCATTCCGCTCAACTGCGACCTCGACTACACCTTCCCCGCCCACAACCCAAACCCCGAGGACCTCGGCATGCTGCACGCGACCAGCGATTGCGTCCTTGAGCATGGCGCCGATCTCGGGCTTGCCTTCGACGGCGACGGCGACCGCTGCGGCGTCGTCGACAACGAAGGCCATGAGATCTTCGCCGACAAGGTGGGCGTCATGCTCGCCCGCGACATCGCCGCCCGCAACAAGGGCGCGCTGTTCGTGGCCGACGTGAAATCGACCGGCCTCTTCCTCACCGATCCCGTGCTCAAGGAGCACGGCGCCAAGACGCTCTACTGGAAGACCGGCCATTCCTACATCAAGCGCTACAGCCACGAGACGGGCGCGCTGGTCGGCTTCGAGAAGTCGGGCCACTTCTTCTTCAATCCGCCGCTTGGCCGCGGCTATGACGACGGTTTGATCGCGGGGCTTGCCGTGCTCGACATGCTCGATCGCAATCCCGACAAGACACTCGCCGAGCTGAAGCGCGCCCTGCCCCCCACCTGGCAATCGCCGACCATGTCGCCCCATTGCGGTGACGAGGTGAAATACGCGGTCGTTGACCGTGTGGTGGACCACTTTAAGAAAGTGGCGGCCAATGGCGCGGAGCTCGCCGGGCAGAAGATCCGTGAGCTGATCACCGTCAACGGGGTGCGCGTCGTGCTCGACGACGGCACCTGGGGGCTGGTGCGCGCCTCCTCCAACAAGCCCGAGCTTGTCGTCGTGGTGGAGAGCCCGACGTCTGAGGCCAACATGCGCGCGATCTTCGCCGAGATCGATGCCGAGCTCGCCAAGCACCCCGAGATCGGCGCCTATAACCAGAAGATCTAGCAGGCGTTTCGCGCGCCGCTGCCACAGAACCTTCAGCAGTCTGTCGCAAATCTGCAAAACGACTCTGCTTCCTTGCGCGACCATGACACTCATCGTCTTTACCGCGGGACTCCTCGCGGGCGCGACGCTCGACCTCCTCCTGCTTCGCACCCTCCTCGCCCCCCCGTTCCGCATCTGGCCGACGCCCGAGCCGGGCAGCTGGCAGAGCCTGACCTTCTGGGGTTTGTTCCGCGGCGGCATGGTTTTGACCTTCGTCACCGCCGCGCTCGACTGGAACAGCACGCCCTTGCTCGATTGGACCCGCTTCATCCCCGGTCTGCCGCTCGGCCTGATCGGCCTCTTCATCACCGTGTGCGGCTATTTCAATCTCGGCCTCGGCAATACCTATTGCGGCGCCGACGGCCTCGTGACCGGCGGCCTCTACCGCTTCAGCCGCAACCCGCAATATACGGCGTCGATCATTGGACTTGTCGGCCTGTCCATCGGCGCCAACTCGATCCTCACCATTGCCCTGTCCACGGTGATGGTCG
>JAENXG010000151.1 GCA_016649675.1 Methyloceanibacter sp. | reverse complement strand
TTCTCTTCGCGGTAGCACAGGGCGGATATCTCAGGTCCGGCGGCCGCTATGTCCGCGGCGGTTCGCTGAATCTGAGCAAGGCGCTCGCGACTGCAATCGAGCGGGCCGGCGGCGAGATCCTGCTGGGCCAAAGCGCAACCGCTATCCGCCTCGACAGCGACGGCCGCCCTACCTCGGTCGTGCATGTCAGCCAGAACGGCGGCGAGCCGATGGAAGCCCGAGCACCGATCGTCGTCAGTAACGCGGCCCCCGCTGTGCTCGCCCCCATGTTGCCCGAGCCGACGCGCCAAAGATTCTGGTCGGCCTACGAAGGACTCCCCCTTTCAATCTCACTGTTCTCGGCCATGTTCGGGCTGTCGGTGCGTCCCGCTCAGGTCGGCGTGCGCGGCTACTCGACGTTCCTACTGCCAGCATGGATGAAGACCATGTCTGACCATCGCCGCAGCGCCGACCTTCTCGCCAAAGCGCCCGGGAGCGAGCCACCGCTGGTGACGGTCGTTGATTATTCGGCGATCGACTCCGGCCTTGGAGGGCCGCCCTATCCCGTGTCCGTGGTCGGTGTCGATCGGGTCGCTAATTGGTCCGGGCTCGACCAGGCGGCTTACGACGCCAAACGAGAACAGTGGTGCCGGGCCATCATTGCGGCGATCGATCAGGAATTCCCGGACTTTGCCTCTCATGTTGTCGCGTCGGTTTTCAATACTGCGCTCTCGATGCGCAATTATCTCAATGCGCCCGATGGTGCGATCTACGGCTTTGCCCCACTGCCCCCTGGTCCCATTTGGCGTGGCATCGGTCGCTCGCCCAAGACACCCATTCCCAACCTTTATCTGGCCTCTTCATATGCAGGTAGCGGAGGCTTCACCGGCGCGGTTCTTGCCGGAGGCACCGCCGCTGATCTGATCCTCGGTTAGCGCTTAGGGGCAGTACGTACCGATTGGGTCGACTGGCGTTCCCCGGCGGTGCTGAGGAACCGAAGCGAATGTCCGCTAAGGGTCAGGAGCTGACCTCGTAGCGCACCATTGAGTTGGTCCGCTAAGTGCCAGAAGCAGACCTAGGTCGAGTCTCACCGAGGCCGGAGATAGGCCATCACGCCGCTCACGAGCGCGTGACCTTGTTTGTACCGCTAACGAACAGAAACGGACCAGCGCGAGGCGCCCTTTCGGTCGCAGCGGGGCATCGCACTGATTTGATTGTGGCCTTCGCGCGTGAGAGCTTCCGCGCGATCCTTAAGTTTTCGCCGCAACATTTTCTTTGGTAGTAGGCTAATGCCAAGGAGCCGATCTAGTGGACAAATTTGAGCTGATGACAAAGCTGCGCCGATCTGGGCGAGACATGCTGATCGTCTTGGCGACGCTGGGTCTCGGAGCTATTGCGATTTGGGGCTTCATAAAGGGACGCGAGGAGTTAGCGCTGGAGGCCGAGCGCGAGCGTCCGGTTAAAGCTCCGCAACGCATTTCCCTCGAAGGGGGTGAGCCGGTCATCACGCTCGACGCGGCGGCCCAGGAGCAGAGCGGGCTGCGCACAGTCGCCCTGCAGCAAACGCAATATCATGAGCAGCTGCGCGCCTACGCGACAGTGCTCGACCTGCAGCCCCTCGTGGACCTCGATAACAGCTACGCCGTCGCCAAGGCCCAGCTGAAAGGCGCCCAGGCGAAACTCGATGCCTCCAGTGCCGAGTTCGACCGCGAGGAGGCACTGTTCAAGACCAAGACCAGTATCGTCACTCTCGACAAGTTGCAGGCTGTTGAGGCGGCCTTCCATGTCGATGAGGCCGCGCTTACCTCGGCCGAGGCCCAACTGCGGACGATCAATGAGACGGCCGAGCTGACCTGGGGAACCGTCCTTGGCCGGCAGTTCGGCGAAGAGAACCCTATGTTTGCGCGGTTGGTGCAACGCCAGGACTATTTGATCCAGGTAACTCTGCCTCCAGGTGTGCTCGTTGCCAATCCGCCCGCGACCGCATCGATTCAGCTCGAGAATGGCGCGCGCAAGGATATCGACTTCATATCCCCCACGACCAAGACCAATGTTTCCATTCAAGGTATGAGCTTCTTCTACAAGGTTGCAGCGTCAAGCGACCTCCTTCCCAACATGAATGTGCTCGCGTTTCTCCCTTTGGAGACCACCGTCGATGGCGTCGTGGTCCCAGGGCCTGCGGTCGTCTGGTGGCAGGGACAAGCTTGGGTCTACGTCCGAACGAGCCCATCGACCTTCGCCCGGCGCGCCATCGCAACCGACTATGCTCTGCCAGAGGGGGGCTACCTGGTCAGGACCTTCACCGGCGGCACCGAGGTCGTTGTGCAAGGGGCTCAGATGCTCCTCTCGGAAGAGTTCCGCGCGCAGATCCAGGTCGGCGAAGAGAGCGAAGGTAAATGAGTGTGGAGCCCTCTGGGCCGCAGGCAGCTCTCATCCGCTTCTCCATCCGCTTTCGCGGGGTCGTCATCGCTCTCGCCTGCATCGTCTTGGGATACGGCGTCTATGTCGTGCAGCGGAGCAAATATGACGTCTTCCCCGAGTTTGCCCCGCCGCAAGTTGCGATCCAGACGGAGGCGCCTGGCCTGTCGCCGGAGCAGGTCGAAGTGCTCGTCACGCAGCAGATCGAGAACGTGATCAATGGCACGCCGGGCGTCGCCACCTTGCGCTCGGCGTCGATCCAGGGGCTTTCGGTCATCACTGTCACGTTCGAGCCGGGGAGCGACATCTATCGCGACCGGCAGCTCGTCGCCGAACGGCTCGCCGAGGAGGCAGCTCAGTTGCCGGTGAGTGTCGAGTCGCCCGCAATGTCTCCGCTGACCTCCTCCACGAGCGTCGTCCTTGTGGCCGGCCTCACCTCGACCAAGCGCTCGCTGATGGAGCTGCGCACCATCGCCGATTGGACCATCCGACCGCGGCTGCTGGCGGTGCCCGGCGTGGCCAAGGTCGCCGTGTTCGGCGGCGACTCCAAGTCCATTCAGGTGCAGGTCGATCCCGACCAGCTCATCACCTTCGGGCTTGGTTTGAACGACGTCGTGAACGCGGCAACCCGCGCCACCGGCATTCGCGGTGCGGGCTTCATCGACACGACAAATCAAAGAATTGTTTTTCAGAGCGAGGGGCAGTCGATCACGCCCGAGGACTTGGCCCACACGGTCCTGGTGAACCAAGGCGGCGCGAGCGTCACCCTCGCCAATGTGGCCGATGTGGTTGAGGCGCCAGAGCCCCCGATTGGCGGCGCAGCAATCGACGGGGTCACCGGCGTCCAGCTCGTCATCTCGGAGCAGTATTGGGCCAATACGGTCGAGGTCACCCAGCGGATCGAAGCCGCGCTTGCAGATTTGCAGGCGAGCTTGCAGCGCGATGGGGTGGAACTTCACCCCGATATCTTTCGACCCGCCAACTTTATAGACACTGCCACGGCCAATGTGCGCTCGTCGCTCCTGCTCGGTGCCGCCCTGGTGGTGGCGGTGCTGTTCTTGTTTCTCTTCAACATTCGGACCGCCGCGATCTCCTGCATCTCGATCCCGCTCTCGCTCCTCGCTACCGTGATCGTCCTCTATACATTCGGCACGACGCTGAACACCATGACTCTCGGCGGGCTCGCCATTGCCATTGGCGTCGTCGTCGATGACGCGGTGATCGACGTGGAGAACGTCCTCAGGCGGCTGCGGGAGAACGCGAAACGGCGCCAACCACGCCAGCTGGCGCGTGTAGTGCTCGATGCCTGTCTCGAAGTGCGCGGCGCCGTTGTCTACGCGACCTTTGCCGTGATCCTGGTGGCACTTCCGGTCCTGGCGCTGCCTGGTCTCGCCGGACGGCTCTTCGGTCCGCTTGCCGTGGCTTACGTCTTGGCCGTGCTGGCCTCGCTCGTCGTCGCGCTCACCGTGACACCGGCGCTTTCGATGCTCCTCCTTGCCCGGCCTGGGATGAAGGCAACGGAGCCGCCAGTCCTACGCTGGTCGCGACGGCACTATGAAAGTGTGCTGCGCCGAATTGCGCGTCGGCCGCGCGCCACCATCGCGGCAGGCATTCTCATCACTGTCGCCGGCTGTGCGGCGCTTCCCTTCTTCGGCGGCAGCTTCATTCCGGAGCTCAAGGAGGGACACTTCATCACACATATGTCCGCTGTTCCGGGCACCTCAATCGCCGAGTCTTTGCGTCTGGGCGGTTTGGTGACGGCGGCTCTGAAACAGCTGCCAGTGGTGCGGGCTGTGGCGCAGCGCGTCGGCCGGGCCGAACAGAGCGACGATACCTTAGGCACGCATCAGAGCGAGTTCGACATCGACCTGAAGCCTCTCGGAGGCGACGAGATGGAGTTCGCCCAAGCCGATATCAGGCGCGTCCTCGTTCGGTTTCCGGGGGTGAACTTCGCCATGGAAACGTTTCTGACCGAACGAGTCGAGGAGACCCTCTCGGGTTACACGGCGTCGGTGGTTGTCAACGTCTTCGGCGACGATCTCGATTTGATCGACGCCAAAGCGCAAGAGCTTGCGAGGGTGCTGAATGGCGTGCCCGGCGCCACGGACGTCCAGATTCAGTCACCGTCCGGGATGCCGCAGCTCACGATCAGGCTGCGCAAGCAGGACCTTGAGCGGTGGGGATTTAACGCGATCAACGTTCTCGATCTTATCCGCGTCGCCTACCAGGGCGACACCGTTGGCCAGGGCTATGAGGCCAACCGCGTGTTCCCGATCATCGTGATCCTGACCCCGCGCAGCCAAAGCGTCGCTCAGGTCTCAGACTTGCCGTTGCTAGCGCCGAGTGGTGCCTTTGTACGCCTAAAGCAGCTCGGCGACATTTATGAGACGTCTGGGCGCTATCAAATCCTGCATCAAGGGGCGCGGCGGGTCCAGGCGATCACAGCCAACGTGACCGGTCGCGACGTGGCGTCCTTTGTTGTCGACGCGAAAGCCCAGCTCGCCGCCAAGGTCCCACTTCCAACTGGAACCTATCTCGAATTCGCAGGCGCCGCTGAGGCACAGTCGAAGGCTCGCCAGGACCTCCTGCTCAATGCGCTGGTCGCGGGCATTGGCATCGTGCTCTTGCTGTCGATAGTGACGCGCAACGTCAACAACCTGCTTCTCGTGCTGGCCAACCTGCCGTTTGCCTTGGCCGGAGGCGTGTTCGCGGTCTTCGCCTCGGGCGGCCTGCTGTCGCTTGGAGCGATGGTCGGCTTCGTGACGCTGTTCGGTATCACGCTGCGCAACTCAATTCTAATGATCTCTCATTACGAGCATCTGGTCGGCGACGAGGGGAGGTGCTGGGACAATGATACGGCGATCCGCGGTGCCGGAGATCGATTCCCCGCAATCGTCATGACCTCACTCGTAACCGCCCTTGGTGTTCTGCCCTTAGCAATCGGCATGAGCGAGTCGGGGCGGGAGATCGAGGGACCGATGGCGGTCGTGATTCTCGGCGGCCTCTTGACCTCGATGGCGCTAAACCTTTTGGTCCTGCCTACTCTGGCGTTACGCTACGGGCGCTTCCAGGCGGAGAAGGATTTTGTGCATCCCGCAGAAGTTTGACCCCAACGAAGTCTCTGAGCATTGACCCGGCGAAGGCCGGACCTCATCGTCGGCCTCGCCATCGCGGCGATGAACGCCGGTGCCGCGCGGGAAGTGTGGAGCGCGGCGCGAGAGGAACACAGGGCGGCCAGGGCATAGTCGTTCCGGAGCGGAACCCGTCAGGTCGAGCGCTGCCCCAGCGTCCATGGCTAGGCGAGCGCGCGCTGCGGGAGATTGGCACGTGTCGAGTGATTGAGAACAGTCCAGGCGTCATGGAATGTCCGCTTTGGGTCAGAAGCTGACCTTGTCGGCGTTATCGCCCACGTCCGCTAAGTGCCAGAAGCGGACATCCGTCTCCTGTCCTTAATCAGCGCGGCTTCCCCAAAGGATCGTCTCAAAAAGCCAAGCTAGGCTGTGTACTCCCGCGTCGCGGCCGCCTCCATCTCGACTTCCCCGATCCGCATCTTGGCCAGATCGCCGATGGAGACGAGACCGTTCAGCTGG
>JAENXG010000390.1 GCA_016649675.1 Methyloceanibacter sp. | reverse complement strand
GACATCGATCTGGCTCAGCAGATGCGGGTGAAGGCCGTGTTCGATCCGGACTGGCTGCTCAATCCCGGCAAGGTGTTTCCGCTGGAAGGACGTGGGGTCCAGTGACCGGACATATGCGTGTCGGCTTCCATGCTCCTGACACGGTGGAGGAGCTTGCCTATCTCGTCGCCGAGGCCGCCGACACGCGGACCCCGCTCGAGATCATGGGGCGCGGCACCAAGCGCGAGGTCGGGCGCCCGGTGCAATACGGCGCCGTCCTGAGCACGGAAAGCCTGGTCGGCGTGCCGCTCTACGAGCCGAGCGAGCTCGTTATCGTGGCACTCGCCGGCACGCCCTTGGCCCAGGTCGAGCAGCTGCTCGCCGAGAACGACCAAGAGCTTCCCTTCGAGCCGGTCGATCTCGGGCCGGTGCTCGGCTTCGGGCCGGGCCAAGCCACCATCGGCGGCGTGCTTGCCACCAATCTTTCCGGCAGCCGGCGCATTCTTGCCGGCTCGGCGCGCGATCACGTGCTCGGCGTGCAGGCAGTCAATGGGCGCGGGGAGACGATCAGGGCCGGCGGCCGGGTGATGAAGAACGTCACCGGCTATGATCTCGGCCGGGCGCTCGCCGGCTCCTGGGGGACGCTTGCGGTCGTGACCGAGATGGCGATCAAGGTGCTCCCGGCCCAGCGCGAGGTCCGCACGGTCCTCTGTTTCGGACTTTCCGACCCGAGCGGGGTCGAGACCCTGTGCCTGGCCTTCGGCACGCCCTTCGAGGTCTCGGGCGCGGTGCATGTGCATGCCGAGCTCGCCAAGCGGTTCTCCGACGAGGAGATCAGGAACGCCGGCGCCTCGGTCACCGCCATCAGGGTGGAGAACCTGCCGGCCTCGGCCCGCTATCGCTCGAGCCGGCTAAAGCAGATGCTGCAGGCCTATGCTCCGGCGCTTGAGCTCGATACGGCTCGGAGCCGCGCCTTCTGGGGCGACGTGCGATCCCTCAAGATGTTTCAAAAGACGGGACGGCCGCTTTGGCGCATCTCCACGGTCCCGTCCAGCGCCCCCAAGCTGATCGGCAGCATCGCGCGCAAGATCGACGTGCGGGCCCTCTATGATTGGTCCGGCGGGCTGATTTGGCTTGAAACCCCGCCCATCTCAGATGCCGGCGCGGTGGAGATCCGCCGCACCCTTGCCGAATTTGGCGGCCATGCCACACTGATCCGCGCCGAGGCTCCGGCCCGGGCGGTCATCGACGTGTTCCAGCCGCTCGATCCGCCGCTTATGGCGCTGTCGGCTGAGCTCAAGCGCGCTTTCGATCCGGTGGGGATCCTGAACCCCGGCCGCATGTATCCAGGGATGTAGGCGAGACCCATGCAGACGAACTTCAACGCTCTCCAGCTCGCCGACCCGACCATCTCCCGCGCCGACGCCATTCTCAGGCGTTGCGTCCATTGCGGACTGTGCACCGCCACCTGCCCGACCTATGTGCTCACCGGCGACGAGCGCGACAGCCCGCGCGGCCGCATCTACTTGATGAAGCAGATGTTCGAGGAGCGCGAGGTGACGCCGACGATGACCTATCACATCGATCGCTGCCTCTCCTGCTTCTCCTGCATGACCACTTGCCCGAGCGGCGTCGACTATATGCATCTCGTCGACCTCGCCCGTACGCGCATCGAGATGAAGGGGCACCGCACCTCCGCGCAACGCACCACGCGTTGGATCCTGAGCAAGGTGCTGCCTTACCCGCGCCGCTTCCGCCTGGCGCTGATGCTGGGCTGGATCGCGCGGCCGTTCCGCGGCCTGATCGCGAAGGCCGGCTTCCCCCGAACCGCCGCGGCCTTGGCACTCGTGCCGCCGGGGATGCCCAAGTCGACGCTTACCAAGCCTAAATCTGCCATCGGCAAGGAGCCCAAGGCGAAGCGCGTGGCGCTGATGCTCGGCTGCGTGCAGGAGGTGCTCGCCCCCTCGATCAACCTCGCCGCCATCAGGCTGCTCAGGCGCCACGGCGTCGACGTCGTGGTGGTCAAGGACGAGGCCTGTTGCGGCGCTCTCGTCCATCATCTCGGCCGCGAGGAGGAGGCGCGTGACGCCGCCCGCCGAAACATCGATGCCTGGACGGCGGCGATGCGGGAGAAGCTGCTCGACGCCATCGTCGTCACCACCTCGGGCTGCGGCACCATGGTCAAGGACTATGGCACTCTGCTCTCTCGCGACCGCGGCTATGCCGAGCGCGCGGCCTATGTCTCAGGCCTTGCCCGCGACATCACCGAGTTCGTCGCCGAGATTGATCTCATGCCGCCCATGATGTGGACGGGCTTGAGGGTCGCCTACCACGCCCCCTGCTCGCTGCAGCACGGCCAGAAGCTCGACGTGCTGCCGGTCACGCAGCTCTCACAGGCGGGCTTCAACATTATCGAGATTCCCGAGGGGCATCTCTGCTGCGGCTCGGCCGGCACCTACAATCTGCTCGAGCCCGAGCTGTCCGGGGAATTGCGCGAGCGCAAGCTGCGCAATATCGCCAGCGTCAAGCCTGACGTGATCGCCACCGCCAATATCGGCTGCGTGATG
>JAENXG010000379.1 GCA_016649675.1 Methyloceanibacter sp. | reverse complement strand
CATCGTCCCCGCTACGCCAGAGGCCATCAGGAAGGCAGCGCGCGCGCTCGCCCGTGGCGACATCGTCGCCTTTCCCACCGAGACGGTCTATGGGCTCGGTGCCAACGCGCTCGACGGCACGGCGATCGCCAAAATCTTCGCCGCCAAGGAGCGGCCCCGCTTCAATCCTTTGATCGTGCATGTGCTGGGGCTCGCCGCGGCGGAAGCCTACGCCGTCGTCGACGGAACGGCGCGAGAGCTCGCCGAGGCCTTCTGGCCGGGGCCCTTGTCGCTCGTGCTCAACAAGCGGGCCGGTTGCCCCATCGCCGACCTTGTCACCGCGGGGCTCGACACCATCGCCCTTCGTGCGCCGGCCCATAAGGTGGCGCGCGCGCTCCTTGCCGAATCTGCGCTGCCGATCGCGGCGCCGAGCGCCAACCGTTCGGGGCGCATCAGCCCAACCACGGCTGCCCATGTCGAGGCCGAGCTCGGCGACCTTCCCGCCATGATCCTCGACGGCGGACCCTGCCTGCTTGGGCTCGAGTCGACGGTCGTCAGCCTAGCAGGGCCAACGCCCACCCTGCTCCGCTCAGGGGCGTTACCTCGCGAGGCCATCGAGACCGTGTTGGGGCAGAAACTCGGCGCGGCGACACCCGAAGCACCGATCGCTTCGCCGGGGCAACTCGCGACCCACTACGCTCCGAACACCCCGCTCAGACTCGGCGCGACCACCGTGAAACGAGGCGAAGCGCTACTGGCCTTCGGCAAGACTGTGCCGGAAGGCGCGCGCGCCACCATCAATCTCAGCGCGAGCGGCGACCTTGAAGAGGCGGCGGCGAAGCTGTTCGGCGCGCTGAGAGAGCTCGACCAGGCGGGTGCCTCCGCCATTGCCGTGGTGCCGATCCCCGCTCACGGACTGGGGGAAGCCATAAACGACCGCTTGCGGCGTGCCGCTTGCAGCGCCGCGCCAAGGCGCGCTAGCGATCAGTCATGACGCGTCCACAGAAACAGAAGTCCCCGAGCCAGGACACCATCGATGCGCTCGCCCGCATCGTGGGCGAGGAGCACGCGATCCGCGACGAAGAGGCCATGACGCCCTATCTCGTCGAATGGCGCGACCGCTATCGCGGCAAGGCGGCCCTTGTGCTCAGGCCAGGCGAGACCGAGGAAGTCTCCTCGATCCTGGAGCACGCCAACGCGACGCGGACGGCCATCGTGCCGCAAGGCGGCAATACCGGGCTGGTCGGCGGGCAGATCCCGTTCGAGACCGGGCACGAGGTGGTGGTCGCGCTCGAGCGGCTCAATCGCGTGCGCGACATCGACCTTGCCTCCAACACCATGACGGTCGAGGCGGGGCTCGTGCTGGCGCTCGCCCAACAGGTGGCGGCGAGCGCCGGACGCCTCTTCCCCTTGAGCCTCGCCTCGGAGGGAAGCTGCCAGATCGGCGGCGTGCTCGCCACCAATGCCGGCGGGACAGCCGTGCTCGCCTATGGCAGCGCGCGGGATCTTGCGCTCGGGCTCGAGGTCGTGCTCGCCGACGGCCGCGTGTGGAACGGATTGAAGTCGCTGCGCAAGGACAATTCGGGCTACGACCTCAGGGACCTGTTCATCGGCTCCGAGGGCACGCTCGGCATTATCACCGCGGCGGTGTTGCGCCTCTTCCCCAAGCCCGCCGAGCGTGTGACCTGCATGGCGGGCTTGAGCGCGCTCGAAAGTGCGCCCGCCTTCTTCGCCCGCGTGCTCGATCGCGCCGGACCGATGCTGACGGCCTTCGAGATCATGCCGCGCATCGGTATCGACTTCGTGCTCAGGCACGGGAGCGGCGTGCGCGACCCGTTCCCCTCCCCTTACCCCTGGTATGTGCTATTCGAGCTCACGCGCCCATTCGAAGGCGAGGGGCTTCGTCGCCTCGCCGAGACGCTGCTCGGCGAGGGGCTCGAGATGACCGAGATCGACAACGCGGTCATCGCCTCGTCGCTTGCGCAGACGCAGGGACTGTGGCGCTTGCGCGAGCTGATGAGCGAAGTGCAAAAAGAGGAAGGCGGCAGCATTAAGCACGACGTCGCCGTGCCCGTGGCGCGCGTGCCGGAGCTTGTGGCCCGTGCCAACCAGCTGGTCGAGCTGATGATCCCCGGCGCGCGCCCAGTGCCCTTCGGCCATTTCGGCGACGGCAACATCCACTACAATGTGAGCCAGCCCGTCGGCATGGACCGCGCCATCTTCCTCAGCTCCTGGGAGGCGCTCAACGCCGCGGTGCATGAGATCGTGCTCGACCTCGGCGGCTCGATCAGCGCCGAGCACGGGATCGGGCGCTTGAAGCGCGATCTCCTGCCCCACGCCAAGCAGCCCCTCGAGCTCGAGCTGATGCGCAAGATCAAATCGGCCTTCGACCCCAATGGCATCCTCAACCCGGGCAAGGTGCTATGAGCGAGAGCGACTTCGAGGCGATCGATCGCTTCATCGCCGACACCCTCGTCGAGGACGACCCCGCGCTGCAGGCGGCCCTTGCGGCGAGCGAAGCGGCCGGGTTGCCTTCCATTAACGTCGCGCCCAATCAAGGCAAGCTTCTCATGCTGCTGGCGCAGGCGATCGGCGCGCGCCGCATCCTGGAGATCGGAACGCTTGGCGGCTACAGCACGATCTGGCTCGCGCGTGCGCT
>JAENXG010000538.1 GCA_016649675.1 Methyloceanibacter sp. | reverse complement strand
GGTGCGCGGCATCAAGCTTGCCCGCGCTACAATGGCCAACATCAAGCAGAACTTGTTCTTCGCCTTCGTCTATAACGCGCTCGGCGTACCGATCGCGGCGGGCGTCCTTTATCCCGTATTCGGCGTCCTACTTTCCCCGATAATCGCCGCCGCGGCCATGAGCTTTTCTTCGGTCTCGGTGGTCGGCAACGCGCTTCGCTTGCGCAACGTCGATCTCGACTAGCGGCGGCCTCTTCTCGTCATACCGGCGAAAGCCGGTATCCAGTAAAATAAGCCACTGATTCTTTGCTGGATTCCGGCTTTCGCCGGAATGACGGAGTGTGGCAGGTGCGGGGATAACACTGCCTCACATCAAGGCACGATGCCGATGCCGTCGCCAGCCGGCGGACCTGCGGTCGGCGCCGGCCCTCGCGGCAGACGCGGCAGATAGGTCGAGAGCGTCACAAGCCGGCGCCAGGTGGCGAAGGCATTGAGCGGCGAGCGCTCGATCAGCGCAATCCCGACGGCGGCGAGGAAGGGCAGGCTCTGCACCAGCAGCACTGCGCTGAAGATCGAAATCTCATGCACTTGCTGATCGTTGGTGAGGTGAAGAGTGAGCGCGCCGAACAGGAGAGCCGTCCCCAACATGGCCTCCCATAGCGCAGGGAAGCGATCCGACCAGCGCGCGGCGCCGCCCTTGGCCGTGCGCACGAAGGGCAGCTCGTCCCTGATCACGCCGTCGGCCACGGCCCGGCTCACGGTGAGCTGCAACGCCATGGCGGAGAGCGCAGCGCCGAGCGAGGCGAAGATCGGGGCCTGCACGCGCGTACGGTAAAGCACCATGAAGTGCAGCAGCATGACCACGAAGGTGGCGAGAACGGGGAGAGTCAGCACCGCCTCCGGCACGGCAATGCCGAGAAAGGCGACGAGCGGCATCCAGATCAGGTTCAGAACAGCGATGAGCACGCCGAGGCTCTCGGCGCCGAGCCAAGTCAGCCAGCCGAACAGATATTGGCCGCGTTGTTGGGGGGTGAGCAGGCTGCGTCCCGGCAGGAAGGCGCGCCAGTGCTTCTTGATGAGCTGCATGCCGCCATAGGCCCAGCGATGGCGCTGCCGCTTATAGGCGGCGAAGTCGCTAGGAAGCAGGCCCCAGCCATAGCGCGTTTGCGTGTAATGCGCCCGCCATCCGCGCTCGAGCAGCGTGAGCCCAAGATCGGTATCCTCGACGATGGTGTCGCTCGACCAGCTGCCGGCATCGACCAGGGCCTGGCGCCGGAACAGGCACATCGTGCCATGCGCCACGATGGCGTTGACCTCATTCCGCTGCACCATGCCGATATCGAAGAAGCCCGCATATTCGCGGTTCATGACCGCCTGCGTGATGCTCCGGCCGGCCTCGCGATGGTCCTGCGGCGCCTGCACGAGACCGACGGCGGGATCGGCGAAGGCCGGCACGAGGTCCTTCAGCCAATCCGGATGCACGACATAGTCCGCATCGAGGACGCCGATGATCTCGGCCTCGGGCGCGGTGTGCTCGAGCGCCAGCCTGAGCGCGCCCGCCTTGAAGCCCTGCAGCCGGTCGGCGCGCACGAATTTGAAGCGGGGACCGAGCAGCCGGCAGCGATCCTCGATCGGGCTCCACTGACTCGGGTCGGGCGTGTTGTTGATCACGACCACGCATTCGAGATTGGGCCAGTCGAGTTGCGCC
>JAENXG010000359.1 GCA_016649675.1 Methyloceanibacter sp. | reverse complement strand
TGGAACTGCAATGCAGGTCGTGTTGGGGAGCCGCGCTACGCGGCCCGAAAGCACCACGGCGTCAGGGGCAATCGCGAGCGCACCCGCCTCCAACGCGTCCCTGAGCGTAGTGATGGCGTCCGCTCTTGCGAGATCAGCGGCGGCAAGCTCTGCCGCCACGCCAAAGCCTACGATGCCGGCCACGTTCTCGGTGCCGGCGCGCCTCCGCCGCTCCTGACCGCCGCCCTTTATGAGAGGCTCGACCGACACGCCCTCCTTAAGCACGAGAGCGCCGACGCCCTTGGGTCCTCCCATCTTGTGGGCCGAGAGGCTCAGCATGTCGGCGCCGATAGCACCCATATCGAGGGGCATCCTGCCCGCCGCCTGAACGGCGTCGCTATGGAGGAGGCCCCTAGCGTCATGGACGATCTTTGCCGCTTCGGCGACCGGCTGGATGGCACCGGTCTCGTTGTTGGCGGCCATCAAGGAGACGAACGGCCGCCATCCTCCAGGCCGGTGCTTCTCAAGCGCGCGCGCCAGGACGTCGAGGTCGGCCACGCCGTCCAGCGTGGCGGGGATCTGCGTCGTCGTCTCGCGGTAGAATCTGCCGCCGGCGAGCACCGACGGATGCTCCACAGCCGACAGGTAGCAGTGCCAGGCTTCTCCCGCTTGCGCGGCAAGCGCGAGCGCATTGGCCTCGGTGCCGCCGCTCGTGAAGATCACGTTCTCGGCCCGCGCGCCCACGAGATTTGCCACCTTAACCCTGGCGGCCTCTATTGCCGTGCGGGCCGCTCTCCCCTCCTCATGCACCGACGAGGGATTGCCGTAGAGCGAGAGCGCGTCGGCAAAGGCCGCGCGGACTTCGGCGCGGAGCGGCGCAGTGGCGTTGTAATCAAGATAGGAGCGCTGGCTCATGCTCTGCCGAAGCTTGCGGCACGTGCCGCCGGTTAACGCTTGCACGAGCCCCTATCGCGCGTGCTATGAAGCGCGGCCTGAAGTTCGGACCGCTCCGAGTGCCCAGCTATTCCAGGAGCGGACTTGTTTGGAACAATTCTAATCTTAAGTTCTATAGGATTCCGGAGCGGCGGAGTCAAGGTTTGCGGCGGCGGTTCGCGTTCCCAGCTCTCTCCGCGTGCCCTTCCTGACTTGGTTTTCCTATGTGACGTAACGTCGTGGCGAGGCCAGTAGTTCATGCCTGAAGTGAATATCAGCGGCCCGGGCGGCCGCATCGAGGCCCGCTACCATCACGAGCGCGGACCGAACACGCCTGTCGCGCTCATCCTGCATCCCCACCCGCAATTCGGCGGGACCATGAATAACCAGGTCGTTTATCACCTCTATTACGCCTTCCAGAAGCGCGGCTTCTCGGTCTTGCGCTTCAACTTCCGAGGCGTGGGGCGGAGCGAGGGCCTGTTCGACAACGGCCCCGGCGAGCTCGCCGATGCGGCAACGGCACTCGACTGGCTGCAAGCCTACAATGCCGATGCCTCCACCTGCTGGATTGCCGGCGTGTCCTTCGGCGCCTGGATCGCCATGCAGCTTCTCATGCGGCGCCCCGAGCTCGAAGGCTTCGTCTGCGTAGCGCCGCCCGCCAATCTTTACGACTTCACCTTCCTCGCCCCCTGCCCGTCCTCAGGCCTCATGGTCAACGGGGCGAAAGATCGAGTCGTGCCAACGGAATCCGTTCGCGGGCTCGTGGATCGTCTCAAGACGCAGAAGGGCATCGTCATCGAGCACCAGACCGTGCCAGACGCCAACCACTTCTTCGAAGGCCGCATGGACGGGCTCATGGTGGTGGTCGACGCCTATCTCGACAAGCGTCTCGGCAAGGCCAAGAAGCGGAAAGACTCCGCCGCGTAAGCGGCTCAATCGAGGCTTCCCCCGGCTTCCCCTCCGTGCATTTGCGCCGCAAAGCTGGTACAGGCTTTGCCCGTGACCTCAGCCGGCAGCCGCGCACCCCATGAGCACCGTCAAATCGGACTTCCTGCACGAGCTTAAGGCCCGCGGCTTCATCCACCAATCGACCGACGAGGCGGGCTTGGACAGGCTTGCGCGGTCGGAGCGCATCACCGGCTATATTGGCTTCGACTGCACCGCGCCGAGCCTGCATGTGGGCAACCTCGTCGGCATCATGATGCTGCGCAAGCTGCAACAGGCCGGCCACCGCCCGGTCGTGCTGATCGGTGGCGGCACCACCAAGGTTGGCGATCCCTCCGGCAAGGACGAGGCGCGCAAGCTCTTAAGCGATGCCGAGATTGCCGCGAACGTCGCCGGCATCGAATCGGTCTTCCGGAAATTCCTGAGCTTCGGCCATGGCCAGAGCGACGCGCTGATGGTCAACAACGCCGATTGGCTGGGCGCGCTGAACTACATCGATTTTCTGCGCGATTACGGCCGCCACTTCAGCGTCAACCGCATGCTGACCTACGATTCGGTGAAGCTCAGGCTCGAGCGCGAGCAGCCTCTGAGCTTCATCGAGTTCAACTACATGGTGCTGCAGGCCTACGACTTCGTCGAGCTGTGGCGGAGGCTCGGCTGCCGCTTGCAGATGGGGGGGTCGGATCAGTGGGGAAACATCGTGAGCGGCATCGAGCTCGGCCGCCGCACCGACGGGGTGGAGCTGTTCGGGCTCACCTCTCCGCTGCTGACCACCGCCTCCGGCGCCAAGATGGGAAAGACCGCTTCAGGGGCGGTGTGGCTCAACCCGGACATGCTCTCCCCCTACGACTATTGGCAATATTGGCGGAACAGCGACGACGGCGACGTGGAGCGCTTCCTCAAGCTCTTCACC
>JAENXG010000082.1 GCA_016649675.1 Methyloceanibacter sp. | reverse complement strand
GTGGCGATCACCTGCGTCTCGTTCTTGAAGCCCGAGGCGAAGAGCGGCCGGATCGGCCGGTCGATCAGGCGCGAGGTGAGGGTTTCCTTCTCGGTCGGGCGCCCTTCGCGCTTGAAATAGCCGCCGGGGATCTTGCCCGCGGCGAAGGTCTTCTCCTGGTAGTTCACGGTCAGCGGGAAAAAGTCGATGCCGGCCCTTGGCTCCTTGGCAGCGACGGCGGTGGCGAGAACGCTCGTGCCGCCATAGGTGGCAAGCACGGCGCCATCGGACTGGCGCGCGATGCGGCCGGTCTCGAGCTTGAGCGGGCGTCCCGCCCATTCGATTTCTACGGTGTGTGTATGAAACATGTTGGTGTCCCAATGCTTAGGGAAGGATAAGGCCGCTCCAATCGCCTCAAGGCGGGAGTGCTGGCCCGTTCGGTAATTCGCAAGCTCGACCGCGCGATGGCTGTCACCGGCGGATGCCCAACCGGTTGATGAGCTTCTGGTAACGGTCCACGTCGCTAGACTTGACGTAATCGAGCAGCCGGCGCCGCTGGCTGACCATTTTGAGCAGCCCCCGGCGCGAATGATTGTCTTTGCCGTGCGTTTTGAAATGCTCGGTGAGATTGGTGATCCGCTCGGTCAGGATCGCGACCTGCACCTCTGGTGATCCGGTATCTCCAGATTTGGTCGCATATTCCTTGATGAGCTCTTGCTTGCGCTCAGCGCTGATCGACATCGGATGATCCTTGCTGTTAGGGGTTTTGTCAGGGCCGGGCCGGGATGTCGTCCAGCACGGTCGGTTCAATACGCGTGCGAGCCGTAAGACGGCTCCCGCGCAACCGCTGCAATATAGGGATTATCCGGCGCGAGGCCAGCGGAATTTGTAACGCCGCCGTGGTATCAGAAGCAGGAGACGAACTCGCGGAAGACCCAGCCGATGGGCTTCTTGGACTTCTGGTCGGCGACCCGCACCCACGGCTTCCCGTTGGCGTCGTCTGTGCTTTCGATGATCGAGACGAGCAGGCCATTGGCGAGCGTGCCGGTAACCTTTCCATTGGGGCCTTCGCGCACGTTAAGCGGCGTGCCGGTCGGGTCGGTCACCTTGCAGCGGTCCTGGGCCGCTTCCGCCAAATTTACGCAAAAGAGCAACGCTATTGCGGCGACCAGAACCCTTGTCATCCAGTCCTCCCTAGAATGCGCGTGCTTCAGCACGGCAGATTGAAGATGCGCCGGGGCTTGAGCTCCCCTTCGCTCACCTCGCCCAGCGCAACGAGGGTGCCGCGCGACGTGGCATAGACGGTTCCACTAAAAATTGGCGCGTCCCGTCCCCGCAATAATACGGGCTGGCCCCGCCGGAGCCTAGCCGCATCGGAACTATTGATGACGAGGGCCGGGATGGCGTGCAGCGCCGTCTCGACGGGCAGAAGCACGCCGGCAAGGGCCTCGCGGCCGGCCGGTCCCTCGCCAAGCTGCTCGAGCGTGGCGAGCGAAATCGCGCGCTCCTCGCCAAAAGCGCCGACGCGGGTCCGGCGCAGGGCCTCGACATGGCCGAGCGAGCCGAGCTCCCGGCCGAGGTCGCGCGCTAGCGCCCGCACATAGGTGCCCTTGCCGCAACTTGCCTCGATCACACCATGGTCGCTGTCGGGATGGGCGATAAGCTCCAGCCGCGTGATCGACACGCGCCGTGGCGCGAGTTCGAACTCTTCGTTCTCGCGGGCAAGATCGTAGGCGCGTGCGCCGTCGATCTTGAGCGCCGAGAAGCGCGGCGGCACTTGGATGATCTCGCCGGTGAAGTGGGGAAGGGCCGCCTCGATCTCGGCGCGCGTCGGCCGGGCATCGCTCGTCGCCATGACCGAGCCCTCGGCGTCGTCGGTATCGGTCTCGGCGCCGAAGCGGACGGTGAAGCGATACTCCTTGCTGCCCTCGACCACGAACGGCACGGTCTTGGTCGCTTCGCCGAGCGCGATCGGCAGGATGCCGGTGGCGAGCGGATCGAGCGTGCCGGCATGCCCTGCCTTCGCCGCGTCGTAAAGCCGCTTCACCCGCGACACGGCTTGCGTCGAGGTCATGCCTTGCGGCTTGTCGAAGATGAGCCAGCCATGAACGGGTAAGCCTTTGCGCCGCCGCGCCATCGCCGTCTCGCTTGTTGTTGGTCAGCTAGCTGTCGAGGTCGCGGGCGACCTTGGGTGAGGCCAGCAACTCGTCGATGCGCCGCGAGCTCTCGAAGGAGGTATCGATCTTGAAGCGAAGCTCAGGCATGAATTTCATGTTGACCCGCTTGGCCACCTCGCCACGCAGGAAACGCTTGTGCTTGCCGAGTTGAGCGACCACCTCGGCCGCGCCCTCGCCGCCGAGCGGGAACACATAGGCCGTCGCGAGCTTGAGGTCGGGCGTCATGCGCACCTCGGGCACGGTGAGCGAGTACCGGCTCAAGACCTCATCCACGATCTCGCCGCGCGTGAAGATCTCCGATAGTGCGTGCCGGATCAGCTCGCCCACTTTCAGCTGGCGTTGAGTGGGGGCCTTGGCGGAAGCTCGTTTCGACCGCGGCATGCTAACTGTCCTCCCCGCCCGAAGCTGCAAGGTCGAACTCGAACTGGATATAGTCCTGGCCGGCCCCCGTGGCGCCGGCAGCCATGAAGAGACGCTGCGCCGCGTGGTTGTCCAAATCCGTGCCGACCCAGGCCTCCGTCGCACCGTCACGCCGGCACTCGGCGATGACGCTGTCCATGAGCCGGCGCTCGACGCCGCTCGCCTGGTCTTCAGGCGCCACGTAGACGTCATAAATGTAGACGAGATCGCACTCCTCGGTCAGCGATGGAAAGCGATAGGCTGACACGAAACCGGCAGGCCGCTCGCCCTCGAACGCGGCAAACACGTAGACTGCGGGATCGGCCAGCGCGCGGGCGAAATGGGCCAGTCTCGGGACCTGCTCGCCGCGCCATTCGGGTGGCGGTAACATCGCCACGATGCTGCGCATCCGCGCCGCGTCGGCAGAGTTGAGCCGCCGCACTTCGATCGGCCTCGTCACCCTTGGAATCTCAGAGCGTGCGCTGGACGTGCTCGACCTCGAAGCACTCGATGACGTCGCCAGGCCGCATGTCCTGGTAGCCTTCGAACGCCATGCCGCATTCTTGACCAGCGATCACCTCGCGCACTTCGTCCTTGAAGCGCTTCAAGGTCGAAAGCTTGCCTTCGTGGATCACCACGTTGTCGCGGATCAGCCGCACATGGGCCCCGCGCTCGACCTTGCCTTCGGTGACGCGGCAGCCGGCGACCTTGCCCACCTTGGAGATGGCGAACACCTCCAAAATCTCGGCATTGCCCAGGAATGTCTCCAGCCGCGTGGGGGCGAGCATGCCCGACATGGCTTGCTTCACCACGTCGACCAGATCGTAGATGACGGCGTAATAGCGAATCTCGACGCCGTCGCGCTCGGCCGCCTCGCGGGCCTGCGCGTTGGCACGCACGTTGAAGCCGAGCACCACGGCGCCCGACGTCGCGGCGAGCCCGACATCGGATTCGGTGATGCCGCCGACGCCCGCATGGATGATCCGGGCGCGGACCTCGTCGGTTCCCATCTTGTCGAGCGCTGCCACAATGGCCTCGACCGAGCCCTGCACGTCACCCTTGACGAGGAGCGTGAACTCCTTGGTGCCGGCGGTCTTCAGATTGTTCATCATCTGCTCGAGGCTGCCGCGCTGACCGGCCACGGCCAAGCGCTTGCGCCGCTCGCGCATACGATAGTCGGTGATCTCGCGCGCCCGGGCCTCGTTCTCCACCACGGCGAACTGGTCGCCCGCTTCCGGTGCTGAGTCGAAGCCGAGCACCTCGACGGGGACCGAGGGACCGGCGCTTGTGACCTGCTCGCCGAGCTCGTTGATCAGCGCGCGAACGCGGCCATAGGCCGAGCCCGCCACGACGAGATCGCCGACATGCAGCGTGCCGCGCTGAATCAGCGCCGTGCCGACCGGCCCGCGTCCGCGCTCGAGCTTGGCCTCGACGATCACGCCTTCCGCGGCGCGATCGGGATTGGCGGTGAGCTCCAGCACCTCGGCCTGCAGCGCGATCGCTTCGAGCAGCCTGTCGAGACCCGTCTTCTTCAACGCCGAGACCTCGACCTCCAGCGTATCGCCGCCGAGGCTCTCCACCACGATCTCTTGGCTGAGCAGCTCGGTGCGCACGCGCTGCGGATCGGCGCCTTGCTTGTCTATCTTGTTGATGGCCACGATCATCGGAACGCCGGCGGCCTTGGCATGATTGATGGCTTCGATCGTCTGCGGCTTGACGCCGTCGTCGGCGGCCACCACCAGCACCACGATGTCGGTCACCTGAGCGCCGCGCTGACGCATGGCGGTGAAGGCTTCGTGGCCCGGCGTGTCGATGAAGGTGATCTTGTTGCCGAGCGGCGTCACCACCTGGTAGGCGCCGATATGCTGGGTAATGCCGCCGGCCTCTTGGGAGACGACATTGGTGGTGCGGATCGCGTCGAGCAGCGAAGTCTTGCCGTGATCGACATGGCCCATGATGGTGACGATCGGCGCGCGCGGCTGCAGATCCTCGGCGTGGTCTTCCTCGCCGATGAAGCCTTCCTCGACGTCAGCCTCGGAGACACGCCTGACCGTATGCCCGAATTCCTCGGCGACGAGCTGGGCGGTGTCGGCGTCGATCACATCGGTGATCTTGTGCATCTCGCCGTCCCGCATCAGGAACTTGATGACGTCGACGGCGCGCTCGGCCATGCGGTTGGCGAGCTCCTGAATGGTCATGACCTCGGGCACAATGACGTCGCGCTGGATTTTCTGCTGCGCCAGCGGTCCCGTGATCTGCTTTTTCTGACGCTCCTGGCGGCGCTTCAGCGAGGCAAGGCTGCGCTGGCGCTGCTCCTCATCGAGGGCGTTGGTGATGGTGAGTCGACCGCGCACGCGGCGCTCCTCGCCGCGCCGCGGGGCGACGGGACTCTTCTTGTGGCGGGCGTCAGGCGTGCGCGCAGGCTCTTCCACTTCCTCTTTCAGGAGGTGCTTGCGGACGATCTCCTCGCCGACTTTACGCGCCTTGGCCTCGGCCTCGTGGCGCGCGTCCTCTTTGACCTTGCGCTCCTCGGCGTCTTTGACTTCTTTCGCCCGCTGCTCTTGCGTCACCACCTCGACGACGGCGGCCTGCTCGGCCCTCGCGCGCTCATCGGCCTCGCGCTGGCGGGAATCGAGCAGCGCGCGGGTGCGTGCGTCCTTCTCGTCCTCGGAAAGCTGGCGCAGCACTAAGCCACGCGGGCGCGCCTCCTCAAGCCGGGGCTTGGGAGCGGGCTCTGCCACGCGTGGCGTGGGGTGGGGTGCCGGCTCCATGACGGGCTGAGCTGCCGCGCCCGAACCCATCACCCGGCGCTTCTTCTTCTCGACCACAACGGACTTGGAGCGCCCATGGCTGAAGCTCTGGCGCACATGGCCGGACTCCACGGTCCGGCGCACGCCGAGCGTCATCTTCTGCCCGCGAGCGGCTTTGCCTTCGGTCTCGTTCGTCTCACTCATTCCTTGTCCGTGTCCGATCCGTTCAAGCTTGCGAATGCGGCGCTACCCTTGCGGTAGCGCTCGACGCGCAAGGCCGCCGCGAGAAATCTGAGAGCCGCTCCGCCCTGGATTAGCGCAGCATGTATCACATTTGCCCGGCCTGATGCCAAACCCAATTCATCCGCGCTGAAGGCGCTCACCGCCGGAACCGGGTTTTCGCCCATCATTCCGCGGAATTTGCCGTCGAGCTTGCGGCACCCGTCTTCCGCCGCTTCCCGCGCATGGATAAGGGCGAGAACCCGGCCCTTGGCGATGGCCTCCTCGATCTTGGCGGTGCCGAACACCGCCTCGCCGGCCTTGTTGGCAAGGGCGAGAGCCGAAAGTGCGGCATCGGCGAGGAGCCTGTCGATCGTCTCCGCAAGCCCTTCGGGCACCTTGGCTTCCGCCTTCAGCGCCCTCTTGAAGACGTTGCGTTTGCTGGCGTCGGCGACCCTGTCATGCGCGGCGGTGAGCCACACCCCCCGGCCGGGCAGCTTTTCCTTGATATCGGGGACCACCACGCCGTCGGGGCCCAGCACGAAGCGGATGAGCTCTTCCTTGGGCCGGCGGGTACGCGTCAGGGCGCAGCGGCGAACACCGTCCGCCTCGTCATCCTGCTCGCGCTCTTGCTCCGCCGCCGCTTGCCGCAAACGTCAAATCTCCTGCCGGGCTCATCAGTTGCCTGCGCCCAGCGTGGGCTCGTCCCCAGCAGGGACGCCGGCCTCGGGGACCGTGCCGCCTTCGCCCTCGACTTCGCCTTCCTCAGGCTCCGGAGCGAGTGCGGCTTCCTCGATCCACCCGGCCTTGACGCGGGAGGCCAGGATCAGCTCCTCGGCCTGCTGCCGGCTCAGGCTGAAGGCGTCGAGCATGCCCTCGTGGCGGATCGTCTCCTTTTCCTTGCGCTCGCTCCAGCCGACGAGATCGTCGGTGGCGCAGTCGGCAAGGTCCTCAACCGTCTTGACGCCTTTGTCGCCGAGGGTGACGAGCATCGCCGTGGTGAGTCCTGGGACCTCGGCAAGCGCGTCGGCGACGCCGAGCGCTCTGCGCTTGGCGTCAAGCTCGGCCTCGATCTTCTCCAGATGCTCGCGCGCGCGGGTCTGAATCTCGGCGGCGGTATTCTCGTCGAAGCCTTCGATCGAGGCAATCTCCGACGGCTCGACAAAGGCCACCTCGTCGACCGAGGAGAAGCCCTCAGAGGCCAGGAGCTGGGCGATCACTTCATCGACGTCGAGAGCCTCCATGAACGTTGCTGAGCGTTCGGCGAACTCGGCCTGGCGGCGCTCCGATTCCGAGGCCTCGGTCATGATGTCGATGTCCCAACCGGTGAGCTGAGAGGCGAGCCTCACATTCTGTCCCTTGCGGCCGATGGCCAGCGACAGTTGCTGGTCCGGCACGACCACCTCGATGCGCTCGGCATCCTCGTCGAGCACGACCTTGACCACTTCGGCCGGCGCCAGCGCGTTGATGATGAAGGTCGCCGCGTCGGGTGACCATTGAATGATGTCGATCTTCTCGCCTTGCAGCTCGTTGACCACCGCCTGCACGCGGCTTCCGCGCATGCCGACGCAGGCGCCGACGGGATCGATCGAGGCGTCGCGCGACACCACCGCGATCTTGGCGCGGCTGCCGGGATCGCGCGCCACCGACTTAATGGTGACGATGCCCTCATAGACCTCGGGCACCTCTTGCGCGAACAGCTTGGCCATGAACTCCGGATGCGTGCGCGAGAGGAAGATCTGGGGTCCGCGCTGCTCGCGGCGGACGTCATAGACAAAGGCGCGGATGCGGTCGCCATAGCGGAAGTTCTCGCGCGGCAGCGCCTCGTCGCGGCGCACGATGGCCTCGGCGCGGCCGAGATCGACGATGACATTGCCGTATTCGACCCGCTTGACGACGCCGTTGACGATCTCGCCGACGCGATCCTTGTACTCGTCATATTGGCGCTCGCGCTCGGCCTCGCGCACCTTCTGCACGATCACCTGCTTGGCGTTCTGCGCCGCCACCCGGCCGAAATCGAGCGGGGGCAGGGGCTCGGCGATGAAGTCGCCGACCTGTGCTGCAGGATTGCGGCGGCGGGCCTCCTCGAGCGAGATCTGGGTCGCCTCCACGGTGACGGTCTCGACCGCTTCGAGCAGGCGGGCGAGCCTGATCTCGCCGGTCTTGGGGTCGACCTCGGCCCTGATCTCGTTCTCGCTGCCGTAGCGGGATTTCGCGGCCTTCTGGATCGCGTCCTCCATGGCGCTGATGACCACCTGGCGGTCGATCGACTTCTCGCGCGCGACCGCGTCAGCGATCTGCAGGAGCTCCAGCCTATTGGCGCTTACGCCTGCCTGAGCCATCGTCATTGCCTCCAATCGTTACGGTCTTGCGGGGCCGCGCTCACGCGCGCCACCCGCGCTTATTTCACTGTGCGGGCTTCTTGCCCGAAAGATTGCCCTTGAAGCTCTCCTTGCTGGCCACGAGCTTCGCCTCGCTGATGAGCGAGAAGGGAAGGCCGATCGTAACCGGCTCGGCCTTGCCTTCTAACTCGATCCTGAGGCGTGCCTCGTCCTTGACCACGCCCTCGATCACGCCCTTGAAGCGCTTGCGTCCGTCGACCAGCTCCTTCAGCTCTACCTTGGCTTCATGACCCGCCCATAACGCGAAGTCGCTGGGCCTGACCAGCGGCCGGTCGATGCCGGGAGAGGAGACCTCGAGACGATATTGTCCCGGGATCGGATCGTAGGTGTCCAGCACCGGCGACAGGCTCCGGCTGATCAGGGCACAATCCTCCACGGTCATCCCGCCTGTCGGCCTTTCGGCCATGATCTGCACCGTGCCTCCGTCGCGTCCCGACACCTTGACCCGCACCAAGCGGAAGCCGAGCTCCTCGAGCACGGGCTCGGCGAGATCGGCGATCGCCCGCGCCGGCCCCGTCTCGCAGGCGAAGCGGCGATCGGCGTTGGCGGCAGGGCTCGACATCGATTACGGCCAAAACTCCTCGACCGAAAGGCGAGGAAGCAAGGTGCCTAACAAAAAGGAGCGGGCGGCAAGCCCACTCCTGATCAACCCAATCATGAGTTCGCGAGTAATATACGTGCTTTTTCCGAGGTTTCAAGCGTTTCGGGTGATCCGCAAAAAGGGGGAGGCGGCCACCCCGAAGCGCCTACGGCCCGCCCATGACCTGCTTCTCGATGCGGCCGAAGTCGTTGATGCGCTCATAGCTCAGCGCGCAGAGGCAGGAGGAGAAGTTGCCGCCGATCGCCGTGCCGCCAAAGGCGAGATTGTCCTCCAGCGTGCAATTCGCGTCGCGGAAATTGATCCAATATTTCTGTGAACTCTTCAGGTCCTCGAGATGGGTGTCGGCGGGCTGGGCCATGTCCTTGGCAGCCGCGCGAATGGCGTCTTGCAACCCTTTATAGGCCTGATTGAGGGCCGCATCGGCCTTGTCAGCGGCGCGGGCAAGACACGCCTTATATTCGGGGTTGGAATGGGTCGCGTTCTCGCAGTCCTTGTAGCAGGCGGCGACGATGTCGGTCCCGGCCAGGGCGGCCGTTGGCAGGAGCATGATCGTCAAAGCTAACACCACCACGCGCATTCTGACCTCCGAGGTTAGAGCCGCCTGAAGCTGAGATAGACAGGCTTCCGTCCCTCGCTCAAGGCCTTCCGCTCATAGCGGGTCTCGGGCCAGTCGGCGGGGCGCTCGCGCCAATCGCTCGCTCGCTCGGCCAGCCAGGCGAAGGCGCCGCTTTGGCGCATGAGGAGAAGGGCCTGCGCCGCATAGTCGCCGCTGTCGCTCGCAAATCTGAGCTCGGCCCCCGGCGCGAGCACGCGCGCGATTCCGTTCACAGTTTCAGGCGAG
>JAENXG010000232.1 GCA_016649675.1 Methyloceanibacter sp. | reverse complement strand
GCCAGCATCTCGGCTGAGATGTCGCCGGTATGGGGCCCCGACGGCAGAGGGTGGCAGTCCTGGGCGCCGAGCGCGAGCGGGGTTCCAGCCAAGGCGTCCCGCGCGCGGGCAAGCAGCGTCGCTGGCGGACACACCATGGCGTCCGCCTCGGGCACAGGGGCTTCCGCCAGGCGCTCCTGTAACGACCTCAGCTCGGCCAGGGACGAACCGAGGCCGTGCATCTTCCAATTGCCCGCGACGAGCGGCCTGATCGCTCTCACGCCCCCTCCTCTGTCTCGCCTCCCCGGCCAGCGCGGTCAGGAGGCGGTTTTTGAACCCTTGCCAAGGGCTTGGCCAAATGCCCTGCCTTGCCGCGCTTCCGCTTGCTACCTATGATGCCGCCGCCGCGCGAGGATGTCCAAGCATTGGGCCCCCGCGCGGCTTTGGCAAATGGCGAATGGAAGGCTGGCAAGCGTGGCACTCGACACTTTACGCAAAGGCGCAGGACGACTGTTCGGCATGATCCTCATGGGCATGCTGGTGTTCAGCTTCGGCATCTGGGGCATCGCCGACATTTTCAGGGGCTATGGTAGACAGACCCTGATCCACGTCGGCGATACCGAAATCACCTCCCAGGACTATATGCGGGCGCAGCAGGATGTGCTCCGCGCCATGAGCTCGCAAGCCGGACGGAGCCTCAGCCTGCAGGAAGCCCGCGCGGCCGGCCTCGACAGCCGGGTGCTGGAGCGGCTGATCGGCGGTGCGGCCGTGGATACGCACGCCAAGCACCTGCATCTCAGCATCAGCGACGCGGCCCTTCTCGCAGAGATCATGAAGGATCCCGCCTTCAAGGACCCCGCGGGCAATTTCAGCCCCGCCGCCTTCCAGCAGGGTGTGCACGCGGTCGGCCTGAGCGAAGAGGGCTATTTGAACTCGTTGCGCGAACGCAATTTGCGCCGGCAGATTCTGACCACCATCGGCAAGGTGGCGAACAGCTCCGATGTCCTGGTCGGCGCGCTCAACAGCTATAACGGCGAGACACGCACGCTCCGCTACGTGCTGGTGCCGCAGGCTGCCGCCGGCACGATCGCCGATCCGAGCGATGACGACCTCAAGCGCTATTACGACAATCACCACGGCAAATTCACCCAGCCCGAGCTTCGCAAGATCGGCGTGCTTGCCGTCACGCCCGAGTCCGTCAAGGACCAGGTGCAGATCGCCGAGAGCGACATCAAGGCGGTCTACGAGGCCGAGAAGGACCAGCTCGGCAAACCGGAGCGCCGGCACGTCCAGCAGATCCCCTTCCCCGACATGGCCGCCGCCGACGCCGCCTATCAGAAGATCCAGTCCGGCACTGACTTCGCGGCAGTGGCCAAGGACCAGGGCGTGAGCGAAACCGACATGGACCTTGGCACGGTGACCCGCGCCGATCTCGCTGATCCCGCCATCGCGGAAACCGCCTTCAAGCTCGAGCAGGACAAGGTGAGCGAACCGGTCACCGGCAAGCTCGGAAGCATCGTGCTGCTGCGCGTCACCGGGATCGAGCCCGGCAAGACCCTGACCTATGACGAGGCCAAAGCCGAGATCGAGAAGAAGTTCCTCAAAGATCGCGCGTCCGGCGCAATCTTCGCGCTGCACGACAAGATCGAGGACGCGCTCGCCGCGGGTGCGACCCTTTCGGAGACCGCCGACAAGCTCAAGCTCACCTATCAGGCCATCGATCAGGTCGATCGCGAGGGACGCAAGCCGGACGGATCGAGCGTCACCTTGCCGGCGCAAAAGGAGCTCCTGAACGCGGCCTTCGCCACGGATACCGGGGTCGAGAACGACCCGATCGACGCCAAGGACGAAGGGATCGTCTGGTATGAGGTGCTGGGGATCACACCTGAGCAGCTCAAGCCCTTCGATCAAGTCAAGGACGAGGTGACCAAGGACTGGCACACCGAGGAGGTGCGCGCCCACGGCGCCAAGTATGCGCAAGACCTCGTCAACGGCTTGAACGGCGGCAAGACGCTGGAGGACGTCGCCAAGGACCTCAATGTCGAGGTCCTGACCAGCGACCCGCTGAAGCGCGACAGCATCACCGTGAATGTGCTGCCGCCGGCCGTGTCGCAGGCCTTCACCCTGCCGGAGAAAGGCTATGGGTCGGCCCCGTCGGGCGTGGATGAGGGCCGCATCGTATTTCAGGTCGATAAGGTCACGCCCCCGCCCCCGCTCGACGCTCCCGAAGTCGCACGGCTCAAGGAGCAGATTGGGCTTCTCGTCAGCGAGGATGCGATCGCGGAATATTTTGGCGCGCTGGAAAGCCGCTATGGGGTCACCGTCAACCAGCAGGCTCTCGCCAAGCTCGTCGGCACTAGCGAGGAGCCATGAGCGCTGCTCCAGCCTCCGTCTCGCCTTTAGCGCAGGACGGCGGCGCCGCTCCGATCGAGCCTGACTTCACCGCTTTCGCGCGCCGCTACGACCATGGCGTGGCGCAGGTGGCATGGACGCGCCTCGTCGCCGATCTTGAGACCCCCGTCTCGGTCATGCTGAAGCTCGCGCATGAGCGGCCGAACAGCTTTCTCCTCGAATCGGTCGAAGGCGGCGCCACGCGCGGCCGCTACTCCATCATCGGCTGCGAACCCGATCTCATCTGGCGCGCCGATGGGGCTAAGGCCGAGGTCAACCGTGCGCCGCAAGCGGACCTGCACGCGTTTGCGCCCTCGCCGTTGCCGGCGCTCGCTTCGCTTCGGGCGCTCCTTGCCGAATCGGCGATTAAGCTGCCGGCCGAGCTGCCCCCCATGGCCGCGGGCATCTTCGGCTATATGGGCTACGACACGGTGCGGCTGATCGAGGATCTGCCCACTGAGAAGCCCGATCCGCTCGCTCTTCCCGACAGCATCCTGGTGCGGCCGACGCTAATCGTGATCTTTGACACCGTCAAAGACGAGATGACGGTGGTGACGCCGGTGAGACCGGCGCCGGGCGTCAGCGCCAAGGCGGCCTATGCGCGGGCAGCCGACCGGCTGAACCTCGTCCTTGAGCGGCTGGACCAGCCTCTGCCGCATGCGAGCGAGTTCGACCTCGACGCGGCGCATCCGGAGCCTAAGCCGACCACGCCGCCCGAGGCCTATATGGCAAAGGTCAGGCGGGCCAAGGATTACATCGCCGCCGGCGACATCTTCCAGGTGGTCCTGAGCCAACGCTTCGAGGCGCCGTTCACGCTGCCCTCCTTCGCGCTCTACCGGGCGCTCAGGCGCGTCAATCCCTCGCCCTTCCTCTATTATCTCAATTTCGGCGGCTTCGCCGTGGTGGGGTCGAGCCCCGAGATCCTGGTCAGGGTCCGCGACGGCAAGGTCACCATCAGGCCGATCGCCGGCACGCGCCCCCGCGGGACGAGCCCCGAAGAGGACAAGGCGCTTGCTGCCGAGCTACTCGCCGATGCCAAGGAGCGCGCCGAGCATCTGATGCTGCTCGACCTCGGGCGGAACGATGTGGGCCGCGTGGCGGAGGTCGGCAGCGTGCGCGTCACCGACTCGTTCTTCCTCGAATATTACAGCCAGGTCATGCATATCGTGTCGAATGTCGAAGGCAAGCTTGCTCCCAACTTCGATGCGGTCGATGCGCTGATGGCGGGATTTCCTGCCGGCACCGTATCGGGAGCCCCCAAGGTGCGCGCCATGGAGATCATCGATGAGCTCGAGGACGCCGCGCGCGGGCCATATGCCGGCTGCGTCGGTTATTTCTCTGCCGACGGCGAGATGGACAGCTGCATCGTGCTTCGGACCTCGGTGGTGAAGGACGGCATCATGTATGTGCAAGCGGGCGCCGGGGTGGTTGCTGATTCTGTGCCCGAGCGCGAGCAGGCCGAGTGCGTGAGCAAGGCGCGCGCCCTGTTCAAGGCCGCCGACGAAGCCGTGCGCTTTGCCGCCCGCGCCAAACGCGGCCAGTAAGTCCCATGCTCACGCTCAGCCTGCTTCGCCACGCCAAATCGAGCTGGAACCATCCGACGCTTCCCGATCAGGACCGGGCGCTCGCCACCCGCGGGGTGACCGATGCGCCGCTGATGGGCAAGGCCATGACGGCGCATGGGATCGCTCCCGAGCTAGTGCTCTGCTCCTCGGCGCGGCGCACGCGCGATACGCTGGCGCTCGTCTTGCCCGAGCTTAAGGCCGAGCCGAAGGTCGTCTATGAGGACGTCCTCTATCACCCAACACCCGAGACCATGCTCGAGACGCTGCGGGCGATAGGGCACGGGACGACCCGCGTGCTGCTGGTCGGCCACAACCCCGAGATCCAAGCCTTCGCGCTCGATCTCGTGGGCTCGGGCCCGAAGCATTTGCGGGATCGTC
>JAENXG010000139.1 GCA_016649675.1 Methyloceanibacter sp. | reverse complement strand
GTAGGCGTATTCCACGCCGGCCCGCGCGAGCCCCTGGAGATAGCGGTTGACCGTATGGGTCTTGCCGCTGCCGGGCTGGCCGGTGAGGAAGATGCTGGCACCGGTCTTGAGCAGGGCCAGCGCCTCGTCTTGAGTCATGCTCTCAAACTCGCTCAGTTCCGCACCGGCAGTCAAAGGGTAATCAGGATCAGCAGCGGGTCATCCCGGCAAAAGCGCGAAATCCAATCTGGGAGAGGATGGCGGTCAAGGTGTTGACGTGCATACATACGCGCCCAATGATGAAGCTCTCCCGCAGCCAAATCCTGACCGCCTGCGTCGGCATCATCGCACTTCAAGCCGTCATTTTGCTGTTCATGGGCCATCCGCTCATCTGCAAATGCGGCTACGTGAAGCTTTGGCACGGCGTGGCGCTGAGCTCGGAGAATTCCCAGCACATCTCCGACTGGTATTCGTCATCGCACATCATCCACGGCTTCATCTTCTACGCCCTGCTCTGGCTATTCGCGCGCGATCGTCTGTCGTTCGGCACGCGGCTGATCTTTGCGGTCGCCGTCGAGGCGTCGTGGGAGCTGATCGAGAATACCGACTATCTAATCAATCGCTATCGCGGGATAACAGTCTCTCTCGACTATTATGGCGACAGCGTCATTAACTCGGTCAGCGATACGCTCTTTATGGTGCTCGGCTTCTTCCTGGCAAGCCGGTTGCCGATCTGGCTGACCATGGCGATCGCGCTCGCGCTCGAGCTGTTCGTCGGATACATGATCCGCGACAATCTCACCCTCAATGTCGTGATGCTGCTTTGGCCGATCGATGCCGTGCTGCAATGGCAAGCGGGCCGCTAAGACGCGTCAGAGCGGGACGCGGATGTCGAACACCATGAACAGGATGAGCCAGGCATAGACCGCGACCGTCGGATAGAAGGTGATGCCGAAGCCGAAGGCGCGCAAATACGGGTTCACGTGGTAGCCGACCCAGAACAGGACGCGCCCGAGCACGAAAAGGATGGTGAGGATGATCAGGGTGCGCGCTTCCTCGAGCGGGCAATAAAGCGCAAGCGCCGCATTGCCGATGAAATAGAGGATAAACTGCTCGAACGTGTTGAGGATGAAGCGGGTATTGATGTCGAGCGCCGAGTTGGGCTTGGCCGTGCGCCCGACCCACATGTTGGGATCGAGGCGCTGGGCGGCCACGATGCAAATGCCGATCACCGCCGGCAATATGGCGAAGACCGCATCCTTGATGACGAGAGCAATGCGGTCGCCGAGGGTCCAGTCGTGCGGTACCCAATGCCAAAAGAACTTGGCCGAGCCGAAGAACAGGGCCGCGAAAAGCCAATTCCCTACGAGCACATAGAGAAAGGGCAGTTGCCGCGACGTGAAGCCGAAATACTGCGCGCGCGGGTCGCGCCGCTTGCTCGTCCTGCGCTTCGGTACGTGTTGCTGCTCGATAGACCGCTGCATATCTCCCTCGTCCCGGCTTGAGGCGAGCAACCCCCTGAACCGGACGCGCTGCCAGAAAAACCCATCTCTTGATTGTCTTCCTAAGGCATAGGCCGCGCGGGCGGAAACCTCAAGATGTGAGGCTGGACGCTCTGGAACAAAACGTGTACAAAATTCCCATGCCCGGTTGGCGCCGTCCTTGCCTGTGGACAGGGTCTCTGCTGTCTGGCAGGTGGCGCCTTGCGGGCGGTAGACTGTAAGTCTGAACGCTTGTCCCGCGGGGAGGTTCGATAAATGGCCGGATCGGTCAACAAAGTCATCCTGGTCGGCAATCTCGGAGCCGACCCTGAAATCCGCCACACCCAAGACGGGCGACCGATCGCGAATCTGCGCGTGGCCACGAGCGACAGTTGGCGCGACAAATCGAGCGGCGAGCGCAAGGAGCGCACCGAATGGCACCGCGTGGTCATCTTCAACGAGAACCTGGCCAAGATCGCCGAGCAATATCTGAAGAAGGGCGCCAAGGTTTATCTCGAAGGTCAACTGCAGACCCGCAAATGGGAGGACCAGTCGGGACAGGAGCGCTACACCACTGAGGTCGTGCTGCAAGGGTTCAACGCGACGCTCACCATGCTCGATGGGAAACAGCGCGACAGCACGGGCGAGGGGGAGCAACGCAGCGGCGGCGGCGACTTCGGACGGTCGGGGCCGTTCAGCGGCGGCAGCAGCGGCGGCGGCAAGAGCGGCGGCGCGGGCGCCTTCGACAAGGAGCTTGACGACGAGATCCCGTTCTAGCCGGGCTTGCCCCTGAGCTCTGGACCGACCATTTCGGGCCTCTGCTCAAGGTGGTGCCGATGATGGCGCGACCGTGGTCGTCGCCGACTACCTGTTCACCGCGACCGCGGCCATCGTCCAACCGGTCACGGGGCTCATGCTCGTCCATCTTGGCGGCTATGCTCTCGCTCAGACCTGGATCCTCGCGAGCCTCGCCCTCTATGTCCTGATCGGCGTCTGCTGGCTCCCCGTCGTGGCGAGCCAGATCAAGATGCGCGATCTCGCCGAGGGAGCGGTGGCGGCCAAGGAGCGGACCTTGCCGCCCCACTATCATCTTCTCGCGCGCGCCTGGTTCTGGCTCGGCTGGCCGGCCTTCCTGTCGATGCTCGGCATTTTCTGGCTGATGCTCGCCAAGCCAGTCTGATGCGCTGCGCAAAACAAGAGCGCGGCCCACCGTTTCAGGCAGGCCGCGCTCAATGCAGAATTCTTAGCTGTTGCGACTTAGAGCAACGCGGTGAGAGCGAGAGGCGCTATTGAGGCGAGCCCTAGCGGTCGCCCTTCTCGCCCACCGTGATTTGCTGCTCGTCGAGCGTCTGATAGTCGGGCGCCGACGCGAGCGTCTGCTGGCTGATATTCGCTATCACCTTCATGTCGTCGTTCTCGTCGCGGACGACTTTGACGTCCTCGAAGCGGATGGCGACATCCTTCTCGCCGATGCCGAGGAACCCGCCGGAGCCGATCAACACGGCAATGATCTTCCCGTTATGGTCGGTGATGAGGTCGGTGATCTCGCCGAGGGATTCATTCTTGGTATTCACTACGGACTCGCCGATCAGGTTGCCGACCAGCCACTCGCTGCTTTCCTGCTTCTTGAGGAACGGCGAGCTGTCCGGCGAAGCTCCTGCCGACTGTTCGGAAGCCACGGATTTTGGCGCCTCAGACTGCGCCTGAGGCAGTGGTTGCCCTGACGACTGTGCCGGGGGCGTCGCCTCAAAGGGCTGCGCCGGCTGCAGCAGCGCGGGCTCGTCCTGAGAGGCGCCAGAAGGGAGCTGGCTTTCAGCCAAGGCCGGCGTGAGGCCCAAGAACAGGCCAACTGCCGTGCATGCAAGAAGTCGGTTCATGGTTTCGCTCCTTGTGAGTTGCTAACCAGGGTTGACGCGCGAGAGCGGAAAGAGCCCTTGCGCCGCCTCGCCGAAAAACGTCTCCGCGACTCGATCGTTCCCCCCGCTGGCCGCGCTTTCCGGCGGCTGACGAATTACTCCTTCATACGACGCCAAAATGGCGCTCTTGAGACCAAATAACGCCTTGAAATTATTGTGAAAATCAAATGGCGTTTGTGCCCCTTGTTGGGTTGCGGAGCGGACGCCAAATCAGTTATAGAGAGTCATCTTACAGCAATCGCTGTCGCCCTTGTGCGGGAGGGTTCTCCCTCTCGCCGGCGGTGGCGTTTACGGGCTTCACTTTCTTTTAGAACAGGCTTCCTCCTTCCTTGGCTGACAACGACAAGACAGATGTCGCGGGACCGACTCCCTCCGACATCAGGCCCGTCTCGCTCATCGATGAGATGAAGCGCTCGTACCTCGATTACGCCATGAGCGTGATCGTGGCGCGCGCGCTTCCCGACGTGCGCGACGGGCTCAAGCCCGTGCATCGGCGCATCCTCTACTCGATGCACGAGAACAACTACACGCCCGACCGGCCCTACAACAAATCGGCCCGCGTCACCGGCGACACCATGGGTAAGTATCACCCGCACGGCAACCAGGCGATCTACGACGCGCTGGTGCGCATGGCGCAGGAGTTCTCCATGCGCCTGCCGCTCATCGACGGGCAGGGGAATTTCGGCTCGGTCGACGGCGATCCGCCGGCGGCGGAACGCTACACCGAGGTGAGGCTGGCACGTCCGGCCATGTCGCTGCTCGACGATCTCGAGAACGACACGGTCGACTTCCAGCCGAATTACGACGGCCGCGAGCAGGAGCCGATAGTCCTGCCGGCGAAGTTTCCCAATCTCCTCGTCAATGGCGCGGGCGGCATCGCCGTGGGCATGGCCACCAATATCCCGCCCCACAATCTCGGCGAGGTGATCGACGCCTGCATCGCCTTTCTCGACAATCCGGCCCTTGGGGTCGGCGAGCTGGCCGAGCTCATCCCCGGCCCGGACTTCCCCACCGGCGGCCTCATCCTCGGCCGCACCGGCATCCGCTCCGCCTATCACAAAGGGCGCGGCTCGATCCTCATGCGCGGCCGTGTCACCACCGAGACCATCCGCAAGGAGCGCGAGGCGCTGGTCATCACCGAGATTCCCTATCAGGTGAACAAGGCGTCGATGGTCGAGAGGATCGCCGAGCTGGTGCGCGAGAAGAAGATCGAGGGCATCTCCGACATCCGCGACGAGTCCGACCGCGAAGGCATGCGCGTCGTGGTCGAGCTGAAGCGCGACGCCATGGCCGATGTGGTGCTGAACCAGCTTTACCGCTTCTCGCCGCTGCAGAGCACGTTTGGCTGCAACATCGTGGCGCTCACCGGCGGCAAGCCTGAGCAGATGAATCTCAAGGACCTGATCCGCGCCTTCACCGAGTTCCGCGAGGAGGTGGTCGGGCGCCGCATCAAGTTTCTCCTGAGAAAGGCGCGCGATCGGGCGCATGTCCTGGTCGGTCTCGCCATCGCCGTCACCAATATCGATGAGGTGATTGCGCTCATCCGCCGGGCGCCGGATCCGGCCACGGCGCGGGAACAACTGATGGCGCGCGATTGGCCGGCCAAGGACGTGGTGGCGCTCGTCGAGTTGATCGCCGATCCCCGCCACAAGGTGTCGGATAAAGGCACCTACCGGCTTTCGGAGGAGCAGGCCCGCGCCATCCTGGATCTGCGCCTACAGCGCCTCACCGCGCTCGGCCGCGACGAGGTCGGCGACGAGCTGAAGAAGCTCGGGGTCGAGATTGCCGACTATCTCGACATCCTGCGCAGCCGCGCCCGCATCGTGACCATCGTCAAGGACGAGCTCACCGCCATCAAGGCCGAGTTCGGCACCCCGCGCCGCACCGAGATCCTCGAAATGGAAGGCGAGGTCGAGGACGAGGACCTGATCCAGCGCGAGGACATGGTCGTTACCGTCAGCCACAAGGGCTACATCAAGCGCGTGCCGCTTTCGGCCTACCGCGCCCAGCGCCGCGGCGGCAAAGGCCGCGCCGGCATGGCGACGCGCGAGGAGGATTTCGTCTCCCGCATCTTCATTGCCAATACCCACACGCCGGTCCTGTTCTTCTCCTCCCGCGGTATGGCCTATAAGATGACGGTATGGCGGCTGCCGCTGGCAGCGCCCCAGGCGCGCGGCAAGGCGCTCGTCAATCTTCTCCCGCTCGACAAGGACGAGACCATCACCACCATCCTGCCGCTGCCCGAGGACGAAACCTCGTGGGCGAAGCTCGACGTGATGTTCGCGACCAATGGCGGCACCGTCAGGCGCAACAAGCTCTCCGACTTCATCGAGGTGCGGCAGAACGGCAAGATCGCCATGAAGCTCGAAGGCACCGACCGCATCATCGGCGTGCAGGTGTGCAACGAGCAGCAGGACGTGCTGCTTACCTCCGCGGAAGGCCAGGCGATCCGCTTTCCCACCACCGACGTGCGCGTGTTCAAGGGGCGCGAATCGGCGGGCGTCCGCGGCATCAAGCTCGAAGGTGCGGACCAGGTCATTTCCATGGCGATCCTCACTCACATCGAGGCCCCGGCCGCCGAGCGCGCGGCCTATATCCGCCAGGCCAACACCATCCGCAGGGGAGGGGCCGAAGTGGAACAGGACATGGAAGCGGAGGGTGAGACCCAGGAGACGGTGGTGCTGAGCCCTGAGCGTTACGCCGAGCTCAGCGCGCATGAGGAGTTCGTGCTGACGGTATCGGAGAACGGCTACGGCAAGCGAACGTCAGCTTACGAGTACCGCATCTCCGGCCGCGGCGGCAAAGGCATCATCGCCATGGTGGTCAATCAGCGGAACGGCAAGCTGATCGCTTCCTTCCCCGTCGAGGACACCGATCAGATCATGCTCGTGACCGACGGCGGCCAGCTCATTCGCGTGCCGGTGGAAGGCATCAGCATCGTGGGCCGCTCGACGCAAGGGGTGATCGTGTTCGACACCGCAGAAGGCGAGCGCGTGGTCTCAGTCGAGCACATTCCCGAAGAGAACGGGAGCGAAGAGGCCGTGGCGGAGTAGG
>JAENXG010000482.1 GCA_016649675.1 Methyloceanibacter sp. | reverse complement strand
TTTTGCAGGGCAAGGCCCTCGGCACACATATTGTTGAATTCGCCGGTCACGGCGAACGCCGCAGTGGCGAGGCCGAGGCTGAGTGCGCCCGCGAGCGCGGTCATTGCGATAGTCCTGGTCATAGGAGATCTCCTTGGGGGGGTAAAAATTTGTGGGGCTCGTCCCACGCCCATTACGGGCATGGGGACAACCCGCTTCCCCCACTTCGGTTCCGGCTCAAGTGTGAGACGAAACGCCTCGTCACCGCGCCGTCCGAAAGCCGGAGCGAGCCGCGTCAGTGATAGGGCTTGGAAATCATCCAGGTCTGCGCCGGCACCTTGGCGCAGGAATTGGCGAGCACGGCCGTCAGGTCAGGGGAATTGGGGCCGGGATTGTCGAGGCAGCGCGGATAGATGCGCATGTCCTCGTTGATGAGCGCGATGCGGTCGTTCCATTTGAGCGCGTCGGCCGCGTCGGCCTTGGCCTCGAGCTGCTTGGTCAGGCCGTCGATCTTCGCCTCGAGACAGGCGAGGCGCTCCTCGACGGCGCCGGTGCCGCAATCGGCGGCGAGCGCACGCGGCGCGGACAGGACTTCTATGGCGCCGAGCGCCGCCAAGCCCAGGATCACATTCAGAGTCACGACGAGAGCGATGCGCGTTCGCATCCGAAAGGTCTCCTTCCAGGTATTGCTTCCCAAGTGCTGCTTCCCCGCCAGTCTATGCCAATGCTAGGGGTGGGGGGAGAAGTGAGGAGCGGCGCGCGGCGTCCCTCACGTCATCGTGAAGCAGACCCATGGACCCCTCCCCCCAAGCCCATCCCGGTCTCATGCGGAAGTTCATTCGCCGCACGACGATCTCGCTTCTCTTGCTCGGCGTCGTGCTGTTCGGGTCTGCTGGCACGCTCCGCTGGCAAGCGGCCTGGGTCTATCTCGCCTTCGCCGCGGCCATCAGCTTCGCCGGCGGTTTCTGGCTCGCCCGCCACGATCCCGGCCTGCTCAAGGAGCGCTTGGGCTCCCTGATCCAGCGCGGCCAGAAGGGCTGGGACAAGCTCCTGATGGTGGTGATGCTCACGCTCTGGCTCTCCTGGCTCGTGCTGATGGGGCTCGATGCCAAGCGCTATCATTGGTCCCACGTTCCGCTCTATGCCCAGGCTTTCGGCTTCGTCGTACTCTGCCTTGGCAGTTACCTCGTCTGGCTGACGTTCAAGACCAACAGCTATGCGGCGCCGGTAATCAAGATCCAGAAGGAGCGCGGGCATCGAGTGGTGACCACCGGGCCTTACGCTTACGTGCGCCATCCCATGTATGCCGGCGCTGTCTTGTTCATGGTGGGTGCGCCGCTTCTGCTCGGTTCGTGGTTGGGCCTTCTCGCTGCCGTCCTCTTCATCGTCTTGATTGGGGTGAGAGCCGTGCTCGAGGAGCGAACCCTCAAAGCCGAGCTCGAGGGTTACGCGGAATATGCGAGCCGCGTCCGCTACCGGCTCGTTCCGCGCGTCTGGTAGCGCTGAAGGCCCCGCGGCGCTTGGCCGCTGCCGCCACCCCGGGCGCCGTCCCGCAGGCGCAAGCCGCTCTTCATCTTTCGGCCTTAACTTTCACGGAAATGGCCATGCCGCATTAGGCGCTGGGCCACCGAAGGGCGCCCGGCGAGGCTCCGGTGGGCTCGCCCCACCGCCCGCAAATTGCGATACTGGCCGCGGAGAAATTGGGGTTTTCGCCGATGTCGAGGGTCAAAGTGGCGGTGCTCGCCGCGTGCCTGTTCGGGCCGCTATTATCGAGCTGCGGCCATAACGATCCCGCGCCTCGCGACTTTACCCTGGTCGACCAGCGCCCTGCCAAGGCTCAGGAGGCCGGCAATACGCTTGAGGCGGCCGAGGCCGCCTGCAAGGACGAGACGAAGCGCAAGGGCATCGCCTCGGTCCTCAGCATCTTCAGCCGCTTCAGCAAAGGCTCGGCCGACCAGGACTATGTCGCCTGCATGAAAGCCCGTGGCTACGAGGTGAAGTCATGACCCCCTG
>JAENXG010000024.1 GCA_016649675.1 Methyloceanibacter sp. | reverse complement strand
GCCAAGCGGGGGTTTCGCATGGGACAAGTCAGCGTCACGTTGAACGGCCGGACGTATCGGCTTGAATGCGGGGAGGGCGAGGAGACGCATCTCATCGCGCTCGCCGAATATCTCAGCTCCCATGTCGACACGATGAAGCGCAAGTTCGGCCAGGTGGGAGACGACCGGCTGATCCTGATGGCCTCTTTGCTCGTCACCGACGAGTTGTGGGAGCTTCGGCGTCAAGTGCAGGAGATGAAGTCCGCGCTGGCCGAAGCCCGCCGCGACAAGTCGGCAGGCGACGAATCGGCGAAGAGCTTCAAGGCCGACCTTGCGGCGAGGGTCAGCGCCGCGGCGGATCGGCTGGAACTCCTGAACGAGCGCTTCGGCAGCGAAGCGAGCCCCGTCATCAGCCCAGCGAAACGGCCTTGAGCGTGGTTGCATGAACCGGTTCCAAGTTTCTCGATCATGCGTTAGTCGCATTGATCGGTTTCTTCGGTTATAGTCCGAGGCGGCGGGCTGCGAGGCGCGTTAGGAGCACAATCCCAGAGCCCTATAAGATCCTAAGGGAGCCGACCCTGGCGGAGACCGTGGTCTCCGTCATTTGGCGCCCACCTACTTAATGTAGGGAAATCCGGGGTCTACGCTCCGACGGCCATCGCGGCCTTGCCCCTCTTTGGGGCTGTCGCCAAAATCCGTCCGCCTCCAAGTCCCACAAAACTGGCGACATTCGCCGCGATTCGGTATTGACGCCTGTGGAGACTTGACCTCGCGAGGCGAGGCGGATCGGCGGCAGGCATGCGTATCTTGTTTCTGGGGGACCTGGTCGGCCGGTCGGGGCGCACCGCGGTCATCGAGGCGTTGCCGAAACTGCGCGAGCGCTACCGCCTCGATTTCGTGGTGGTGAACGGCGAGAACGCTGCCGGCGGCTTCGGCATTTCGGAAGCGATCCTGATCGATCTTCTCGACGCCGGCGCCGACGTGGTGACGACGGGGAACCATGTCTTCGACCAGCGCGAGGCGCTCGTCTTCATCGAGCGCCACGATCGCCTGCTGCGGCCCATCAATTTCCCGCAAGGGACGCCGGGCAGGGGCGCTGGATTGTTCAAGGCCAAGACTGGCGCCGACGTGCTCGTGATCAATGCCATGGGGCGGGTGTTCATGGCCGACCTCGACGACCCCTTCCGCGCCGTCGAACGTGAGCTCGAAGCTTGCGGATTGAAGACCGGCGCCGACGCCATCCTCATCGATTTCCACGCCGAGGCGACCTCCGAGAAAGAGGCCATGGGGCATTTCGTCGACGGGCGCGCGAGCGGCCTGGTCGGCACCCATACCCATGTGCCCACGGCCGACGAGCAGATCTTGCGGGGCGGCACCGCCTATATCAGCGACGCCGGCATGTGCGGGGATTTCGATTCGGTGCTCGGCATGGACAAGGAGGAGCCGCTCAGCCGCTTCCTCACCAAGATTCCGACTGGGCGCTTCACGCCCGCACTCGGTGAGGCGACCCTGTGCGGGGTCGGCATCGACGTCGACGATGAAACGGGTCTCGCCCGCGCCATCGCGCCGCTCAGGCTCGGCGGCAGGCTATCGCAGACCGAGCCTGCGTTCTGGGTGAGTTGAACCTAAGCGGAGCGCAGCTTGGCGCCGGCGCCGTTGATGCCCGACGCCCGGCCATGCGCCAAGAGGCGCCTCAGGCAGAAGATCGCCTCGTCGAGATGGAGAAGGGCGCGGTCGGCATTGCCGCTTTCGTCGAAGAGCGCGACGCGCGCCTTGGCGACATGATCGGCAGCCTCGCCGCAGAGCTCCGAGAGCGATACGGGGGGCATCACCTTGTCCTGCGCTTTGGCGGCGGTCGCTTGCGGTTTCTGCTTCATGGTTGCCCCCCCCTCGAGTTGCGCGCGAAGACGGCGGCGCGCTGTCCGGTGTCCAAGCCTTCTGTTGTCGAGCCATTAGGGTTAAGGCTTCGCTAAAAGGGGGCCCGGCGCCCGTTGATGCGACGGGGGTGCTAATGGATTGTGCGAGGCTCCAGGATCTTGATTGAGCATGATCTTTTCGGAAAACCGGTTCCCACCTTTCCGGATCATGCTCTATAAGTCGCGGCCTGAACGAAAAGGCCGGTAACCAACAGGGACGGGGCCATGGCTGGCCATTCGAAGTTCAAGAACATCCAGTTTCGCAAAGGGGCGCAGGACAAGAAGCGCTCGAAGCTTTTCTCCAAGTTCGCCCGCGAGATCACCGCTGCGGCGAAAATGGGTATGCCCGACCCGGCCATGAACCCGCGGCTCAGAGGGGCGATCCTGGCGGCGCGCGCCCAGAATATGCCCAAGGACAATATCGAGCGGGCGATCAAGAAGAGCGAGGAGGCGGGCGGCGCCAGTTACGAGGAGGTGCGCTACGAGGGCTTCGGCGCGGGCGGCGTCGGCGTCATCGTCGAGGCGCTCACCGACAACCGCAATCGCACCGCGAGCGAGATACGCTCGCTCTTCACCAAGTTCGGGGGCAATCTCGGCGAGACGGGCGCCGTGTCCTTCAATTTCGACAAGCTCGGCGCGATCGAGTTCGAAGCCGGCAAAGCCACGCCTGATCAGATGCTGGAAGCTGCCATTGAGGCGGGAGCCGAGGACGTCGAATCGAGCGCGGACGGGCACGTCGTCTATTGCCACCCCGATCAGCTGCATCAGGTCGCCAAGGCGCTCGAGGTACGTTTCGGGGAATCCAGGGCCGCACGCATCCTGTGGCGGCCGAAAAACAGCGTGCCGGTCGACGACGAGGCGGGGCAGAAGCTGTTGCGTATGCTCGAGGGCCTCGAAGATTCCGACGACGTGCAGAACGTCTACGCCAATTTCGAGATCGCCGACGAGGTGCTCGAGCGCCTCAGCGCCTAGGGCGGCTCGGTCTCGTCAGGAACAGCGGCGCGTGGCCGTCGCGATGGCTCTACGCCGGTAATGCTGCCGAGATAGTTCAAGATCCCGGAAACCTGCTCAGGCGAAAATTGGATCTGAGGCATGTCTCGGTGTCGAGAGCCCATTCCCTCGGCAAACCCTTCCTCCAGCTGTTCGATGGGGTATCTGAGATAAACCTCCCGCAGGGGCGGCGCTCCCTTGAGCGGGCTCTCGCCGGTTGCCTCGAGCGAATGACAGCGGCCACAGTTTTTTTCGAGAAGTGCTTTCCCGTCGCTGGCGGTGCCGGAGCCCTCCGCGGCGAGTGCGCTCCCTACGCCGGCCGTCAACAGCGCGAGTGAGGTGAGCGCAATAAGGCCGCTGCGCGGTTTCATCTGGGCGCCCGAATTCAGGGGTTGATGCGGCTGATCTTGGTGCCTTCGAGCGTCAAATTGTACATCAGCCCTTTAGGATCGAGGATGAACCCGATGACCGGGCTGGTGATCTTGTTAGTGTCGATCGAGGCGCCAACGCCAACCGTTATGATGGCCACCGATCCGTCGACGCCGACCTTCCATCCCGCCGTGCTGTTGAATTGGGCAAGGGCTTCATCGGTCATGAACATGATGATGACCGACCGTTCCTCCACGCCGAGCTGAAAGCCGAACGAGGCCGAGACCATGTTGTAGTAGCCGGCGTTTCGCTGATGAACGAGCAGCAGTCCCTCGCCATATTCCCCGCCAAACCCAATGCCCGCCTTGACGACCGAGGGGAACACCAAAATTCCCACGGCCTTGTTGGCAAGCTGCTGCGCGCCCCCGATTTGGCGGACAAAGCTGTGCAGCGTGGCATTGGCGTCGGCATCGATCGCGGCTGCCGAAGCCGCCTCGCTCCTCGACGGAGCGGTTACGATCGCAAGCATTGCAATGAGCATCACAGAGAGGGCTGTTTCGCGCAGGCGCTTCATGTCACCGAACTCCGAATCAATGTCGCCGAAGACGTTCCCGGCATTATACAGGTTTCGCAGGTGCCTAACCCGGCAATCGGCCTTGGCTTAGGCCTTGCCGTCATTCCGCGCCTGCCTCATCCTCGGCGCGCATTCCTTAGATTGGAGCACTCGTGGTGATCGCAACTGACACAGGAAGTTGGCAACTTCGCGACTCCGAGCAGATCATCAAGGGCAATGAAGGCCTGGTCGGCCGCAAGCACTTCTTGATAGGAGTCACGCGCATCCGCAACGAGGCGCTGATCCTGCGCGACTGCCTCGATTATCTTGGCAAGCATGTCGATGCCATCGTCGCCTATGACGATGCGAGCACGGACCGGACGGTGGACATTCTGCGTGAGCACCCGAAGGTCGCACTCATCGTGGCAAATGGGGCGTGGGAGGAGGACATCAAGGCGCGCCGGTTGGCGGAAGGCCGGCATCGCGGGCTGCTGCTTGATATCGCCCGCACCCAACTGCCGCACGACTGGATGCTGTGCTTCGATCCCGACGAGCGCGTGACCGGGGACCTGCGTGGCTTCGTGGCGGGGTTGCGCGCTGACGAGGGCGACGCCGTGCGGGTCCAGCTGTTCGACGCCTATATGACGCCTGAGGATTTTGAGCCCTATCGGCCCGTGCGCGAGCTCTTGGACTTCCGCCGCTTCTATGGCCCCGAGCAGAGGGACATCTTGATGCTCTGGCGCAACCGCCCGGAGGTCGTCTTCGGCGCGGAGCACGGACGCGAGCCCGGCGGAACGGGGCGGGTGCTGACCGAGCTCTACTGCCAGCATTACGGCAAGTCGCTGTCGATCGACCATTGGGAGGAGACCTGCGACTACTACATCCGCCATTTTCCGTTCGAGACTTACGGGAAAAAGTGGACCGAGCGTAAAGGTCAGGCCATCCACACCGAGTCGGATTTCAAGCGGCCTCTCTACGAATGGGGCGATAAGCTGTTCGCCAACGCCGTCAAGATTGACCGCGCCTAGTCCTACAAGAGCGGCATCAAATAATTCACCACAGCGCGAAACTCGCTCTGATCGTCCGGCGGCAATGCTGTCGTCAGCAGCCGCTCATTCGAATAATAAAGCTGCACCCGCAAGCCTTCGAGCCGACCTGCCGAAGGCTCATAGTCGAGGTGAAGATTGAGCAGGTTCCGATCGGGCTCCGCCGCTCCTGTGCTCGGATTGATGGCATCCACGCCTTGCCCCCAGCCGACCAGGAATTTCAGTCCATCGAGGCCGACCATAGAGAAGTCGTAGGACAAGGTAACGAGATAGGCCTCCTCGCCAGCACGCTCGAAGGACGACTGGTGCATGGAGGTGTAGACGGGAATATTGCCGAAAGGATCGCGGACGTTGGCCTCCCTGCCGGTCGCCGAGACCGCTGTCGTCAGCACGAAGCCTCGATAGCCCGCCACGAAGCGCGCCGAAGCTTGATACGTATTGTATGGAGCGCCAGGGATCAGTTGCTCGCCCACGCTTCTCTGGTCGAGATCGTTGAAGCTGATGCGGTAGCTCGGGCCGTCGCCGTTGGCCCCTATGGGCAAGAGATAGTCCGCCTCGCCATAGGTCGTGTTGAGCGTGTCCTTGATCCAATAGTTGACGGCGCCGAGGGTGAGGCCATCCCATGTGCGCCTTGCGCCGGTGATCAGGACGCCTTCGTCCTTCTTGACGCCGAGCGGCTCAGAGAACGGAATGAACTCGGCGGTGTCGCGTGGTTTGTACTTCCAGAGATAGGAAGCGACGTAATCGAGGCCCTGGTCCTCGCGCCGCTCAGGCACCAGGATCGCCCCTTCGAAGGTGAGCGGGATCATCCGATTGTCGCGGGGATTGATGAAGGCGGTGCGGACCAGCTGGCGGCCGACGCTCGCCTCCTGCCCAGCGAATTTGAATCGCGCGTTGATCTGGCCGAGCGTGGTGATCTGATCTTGGTCGGGCGTGAGATTGTCCGTGCCGCCTCCGGTTGCCGGCGCGTAGAGCGGCTGGCTCGTGTAGAGCACGCTCCGTATCTGCATGAAGTCGGCGAGGTAGCCGGACTGATAGGCGATGGAGCCGCCGCTGGTCAGGGCTTCCGCGTGGGAGCCGTCGAGGCTCTCCCGTGACAGCCAATAGGTCCGGCTGTCCACCTTCAATGTCGTGTCGCGCACGAAGGGAGCCTCGTCCTGCAAACGCCGGTGCAGCTCGCTCAGCCAGACGCCTTCTTTCGCTTGTGGCGGCGGCGCTTGCACGCGCGGCGGCTTTGGTGGTTGCGTCGCCCGCAACTCCGCGCGCGGGTCGAGCGGGCTGGCAAAGCCCTCCACGATCGGGCTGTAGGTCCCATGTGCTGAGGACGGGATAGGGATGTCGGGCGTGTCGCTATCGGCGCTTCCGGCGATGCCGCCGTCGGCGCCCTGAGCGAGCGCGCGCCAGTCAATCGGCCAAAATCCCGTGACGAGCGCTGTGATCGCGGCGACGCGGAGACCGGCGCGGAGCGAATTGGACTGAGCCACGACCGCCTTCCCCCTGTGCAACGCGGTCAGTTTCGCGAATAACTCCAGCCTTTATCCCAACCTTTCTAACCGATTCTGCCCGCGGCCTGGCGTGGTGTTTCCCCGCGAAGGCTGCCACAATTGGCCCAACGGATTGGCAAACACGGGCGGTGCGCATGATCTTGGCTAGAACCGAACCGGCGACGATCCTTTCCGATGAGCGGCTGCGCTTGTCCCTCGCGGTGCGCGACTGGATTCTCGGCGAGGCGCGCGAGATCGGCGATCCCAATATCATTTTGGAAGGCGTCTCCCTCATGCTGAGAGACGCGGGCATTCCCATCGACAGAGCGACGAGCGCGGTCGAGCTCCGGCACGCCGAGCGAGCGGCCAATGCCCGCATTTGGGAGTTCGGCAGCCCGGCGCGTGAGCACATCTACGCCCATGAACGCGGCTCAGATGCGAGCGGCAAGCGGCCGCTTGCCGAGGCCCATCGCCTCAACGATTGGATCTTCTCCTGGCTTCCCGACACGCCGGACGATGCCTACGACATCGTCGCCCCGCTGAAGGCCGCTGGCTACACGCACCACATTGCCGTTCCCGTCGTGCTGCCGAACGGTATGCATAACGGCTTCACCTTTGCCACGCGCTCACCGCAGGGCTTCTCGGACCAAGACATCGCCGTCTTGCGATCGATCTTCCCCACCCTGGCGGCGTTGCAGGAGGTGCTGGCGCTCAACCGCGTCATGCGCGAGGTGATGCGCATGTATGTCGGCAACGAGCCGCATCTGCGGATTCTGTCGGGCGACGTCCGACGCGGTGAGGTGTTGCGCATCCGCGCGGCGATCCTGTTCGCCGACATGCGCGACTTCACCGGGCTCACCTCGCATCTCTCCGAGGAGGCGGCCACCGCTCTCGTCAACGACTATTACGACTGCATCGTGCCGCCGATCGACGAGCGGGGCGGCGAAGTGCTGAAATTCATGGGCGACGGGATATTGGCGATCTTCCGCGCCGGCGAGAACGGAGACATCGAGGCGTGCATGCGCGCCTTCGCGGCGGCTCGCGCCGGACTGCTCAGGGTTTCGCGCCGCAACGGCGAGAGCGAAGCTCACATCGGCTTCGAGGTCGGGATCGCGCTCCATTTCGGCAACGCGGCTTACGGCAATGTCGGCTCCGGCGCCCGCCTCGACTATACCGTCATCGGCCGCGACGTGAATCTTGCTTCGCGCATCGCCGATCTCTGCCGCAAGGTCGGCGAAAGCCTGCTTCTGTCAAATTCCTTCCAGAGCCGCCTGTCGGAGCATGAGCTGCGCAATCTCGGCGAGTTTGCCTTGCGGGGCGTCGATGCCGAGCAGACCGTCTTTGCGCCGGTAGGGCCCTGAGCTTGTTGCGGACGGGGGAGGGCCGGCCGCTCACCGTTTCAGATACTCAAAAATCGTGTCGACCTTGTCCGACTTGTCGATGTTGAAGCGCAAGTCGTTGCCGTCGACGTGATAGTAGAAGGCGGTGACGTCGCCGGTGGGAGAGGGGCTCGTGAACGCCGTGTAGGGCTGGCCCAGTCGCGTAATGACGTCCTTCGCCAAATCGCCAAGGTGCACACCGCGAACGCTGCCAGCGAACGGCGCCTCGAACATGACCTCCCGCAGCACCCTGTCGTCCTTGGTGAAGTAGAAGTTGATTCCATCCAGCGGCATGAGGAGATCGCCAGCGCCGGAATCCGCGGCGGCGGGATAGGCCGCGCGCACACTGTCAAACGGGGCGCCGAGAGCTACCGAAACGCCCTCGATGCCCGGCGCCGGCTTTGCGTCAGGGGTCGATGGTGACGGAGTTTCAGGTTGGGAGAGCGAGGTTTTCCCCTCGACCTCGGCGATCTTCCGTTTCGCTTCGGCGATTTTACGTTTTGCGTCATCGAGAGTCAGCGTCTGTCCGGCTGGTTGAGACGCCGAATTGTCTGCCGCCGGGGCAGGAGGCACTTTCACGGGATTATCTGGAGGCGTGGGGGCCCGCCAAAGATAAAGCGCCGCCCCGAGGCCGATAGCAGCGACCAGGCAAGCTGCCGCCGCCATGTAGGGCCAGCGCGTCTTGCGCTTTGGCAAGGCGTCTTTCAGAGCCGCCGCGATGGCATCGGCATCGGCAGCAAATCGCGTATGGCGAAGCTCAAGCGCGTGCCGGCGGGACAGGCTTCTGAGGTCCTCAGGCAGTTGGTCCTCGACCGGCATGTCGGCGCCATTGATGAGCACCGGGATCACGGGAATGTCGCGCTTCAGCGCCGCGGCGATCTCGATGCGCACATAGTCCCGGTCGCCCTGGAGCCTCTGGCCGCCCTGCTCGTCCTCGGCCTTGAGCCAATGCGGCCCGATCAGCGCGAGCAGCACGTCGCATTGCGAGACCTGGGTATCGAGCTGCTTGACGAAATCGAGACCGGGCTTGATGGCGTCGACATCGATGAAGAGATCGCGCCGCGAGAAGCTCTTGGCGAGATGGTCGTAGAGCCGGCCCGCCACGCCCGGTGCGTCGTCTCGCCGGTAGTTGATGAAGATGCCGGTCATGCTCGCTACCCGCGCGGTCGACGACAAGACGAGGACCGCCGCCATGGTACAGGCCGGCTCGGGATGAGGAAATAGGCGGGGAGATGGTGGAGGGCTGACTTGCGAGCTTTAGCAGCCGGTCCTCAAAGATCGATCAAGGGGGGCGGCAAGTCGCTCCTCGCCGCCCCTGGGATCAAACCCACACCGTCAATTATCCGACGGCGCTTGACCGTCGCCCGGACCATCGGACCCGGGCCCATCGGAATGGGGGCCCGAGTCAGGAGACGACCCATCGAAAGAAGGTCCGTGATGCGGACGGAATCTGGCTTCGAGCTCGGTGACCTTGTTGAGCTGATCGGGCGTCAGCTTGTTTCGCAGCGCATCGATCGATTTCTGCAGGGCTTCGGCGCTCTTGCCGCGGGCGATTGCCATGTCGGCAATGTGCTCGGCGAGGGTAAAGGGCTGCGCCTTCGCGTCAGCGCCTTCCGTGTCCGGGCGCGACGGCGGCGAAGGCCGTTGCACCACCGCCAGCAACGAGTCGGTGAAATCGCGCCAGGCGTCGAGCTGATTGGCGCGGATGCCGATCTCCGTCTCCATCGCGCTGAGTTTCTTGGCGAGGTCGTCAGGTCCGTGATGCCAGCCATGCCCGTGATGTCCTCCTGAGCCGGGAGGAGGGCCGTCGCCTCCGCCCATATGCCAGCGAGGTCCTGGCCAGGGTCCCGCTTCGCCCATGCGATGGTGGCACCAGGCTCCGCCCTGGTCCGGGGGGCCGGCCCAGGCGGCGTGCGCCGGCTTGTCATCCGAAGCTTCGCCCCATGCCGAGGTCAGCACGGCCAAGCTTGCCAGGGTAAGGACCCCCACGACGAGGATCGGGGCGATCTTTGGGAAGTGATTCATGGTTGAGCGTCCTTGAGGTTGATACGCCCTCTTCCCCTAGGCCCCGAACGTTGCGCAGTTTGGTCTTGGCGTGTCGGAACGTTGCTGGCCGCGCGAGATTTGTGTCGAAACGTTGCTGACGGTCCAAGAGGCTGGTTTTCGTTACAAAAAGCCCCTCGTTGAAAGGCCGTTGCGAGTCTAGAAGGGACGACACCGATTTCACTCTGGCCTTAGGTCCCATGACCTCTACCGCGCAGCGCATTCTCGTCGTCGACGACGATCCGGAAATCCGCAAGCTCTTGGCCCGCTATATCGAGGGGCAGGGGTTTCGCGTGCTGCTGGCGGCGAGCTGCCGCGAGTTGCGCGACCGTCTGGCGACCAACCACGTCGACCTCATCGTGCTCGATGTCATGCTGCCCGACGGTTCCGGGCTCGACCTTTGCCGCGATCTCAGAGCCATGCGCTCGAGTGTCCCCATCATTCTGCTCACGGCGTTGAAGGAGGACGTCGACCGGATCATCGGTCTTGAGATCGGTGCCGACGACTATCTCGGCAAGCCGTTCAATCCGCGCGAGCTCATTGCGCGCGTGCGGGCCGTGCTGCGCCGGCGCGCCGAGGCCGCGCCTGCTCAGATCGAGGCGAAGACTTATCGCTTCGAGGGATTCACGGCAGATCCACAGACGCGGCGTGTGACCGACCCCCATGGAGACGATATCGACTTGACCGGCGCGGAGTTCGACCTGCTCAAGACCTTCCTCGAGCGGCCGGGCCGCGTGCTGTCGCGCGATCAGCTACTCGACCTGACGCGCGGCCGCGACGGCGACGTGCTCGACCGCTCCATCGACGTTCTCGTGAGCCGGCTCCGCCGCAAGCTCGCTGAGGGCGGCGTGCTGTTCAAGACCGTGCGCAACGGCGGCTACCAGCTCGCCGTGAAGGTCGAAGTCGAGGACGCTCAATCGTGAACACGCTCCGCGCCAAGATCGTCCTTTTGCTCGTGGTGGTGATCGTCACGGTGGTGGGCTTGTTGACGGTCGTCCTGTTCTATTTGCTCGGGCCGCCCAAGCGCGTGCACAGCCTCGATCCGGTGGCGCAGCAGGTCGAAACGCTCGTCCGCGTCGTCGATGAGGGCACCAATGTCATTTCTTTGGTGGCGCAGCCGGCGCGGGGGGTTGTCCATGAGGGGCTCACCCAACGGCTGCGCGGGGCGCTCTCCGCGCGCGGCAGCGAGCTTGCCGTGACCGTCACGCGCGCCGACCGGGCCGGGCCGCTCATCGTTTCGATCCCCGTCGCCGGCCGAGGCTGGCTGTTGTTGCCGATCTCCGATTTGCCGCCGCAAGGCGTGCCGTGGAAGGTCCTGTTCAGGTGGCTTGCGCTGATCACCTTCGGTGCCACCGCCATCGCGGTGTTCGTGGCCAATCGCATGGTGCGGCCGCTCGTGCTCCTGGAGAGCGCCGTCGCTTCGGTCGGGCCGGACGGCACTCTGCCGGAATTGCCTGAGCGTGGGCCGGCGGAGGTGCGCGCCACGGCCCGGGCCTTGAACTCGCTCTCGTCCCGCCTGAAGCGGGCCATGGAAAGCCGCATGCGCCTCGTCGCTGCAGCCGGCCATGACATGCGCACGCCGATCACCCGCATGCGTCTTCGCGCCGAATTCGTCGAGGACGAGGAGGACCGTACGCGGTGGCTGACCGATCTCGAAGAGCTGGAGCGGATTGCCGACAGCGCCATCCTGCTGGTGCGCGAGGAATCGGGCCTGACCTCCCCGGAGCTGATCCGGCTCGACGAATTGGTCGGAAGCATCGGTGCCGAGCTTAGGGACCAGAAACTCGACGTCAGCAACACGACGGTCGAGCCGGTCACCGTGCGGGCGAGCCGGCTCAAACTCAACCGCGCTTTGCGCAACCTCATGATCAATGCCGCGACCCACGGGGTCAGGGCGCGCGTCGAGGTGGGCGGCGCGAACGGCATTGCGCGCATCGTCATCGAGGACGATGGCCCAGGGATCTCGTCCGAGCTTCTCGACCAGGTGTTCGAACCGTTTTTCCGTGCCGACCCTGCCCGCCGCCAGGATATTCCAGGCGCCGGCCTCGGCCTCACCATCGCGCGGGAGATCATTCAGCGCGCCGGCGGCACGATCGACATTTCCAACCGTGCCGACGGCGGGTTGCGGCAAGTCGTCGAGCTGCCGAAAGCGGCAGAAGCGCTCAACTGAGCCGGGTTGCGGCGCGTTGCTTCATCTCGCGCGGACCACCGGCAACCTGGCGCGCAATGGCTCGACGCACATCAACGCGGTGCCGTGCGTTGCCGCCGAGGTTTCCTTCGGCAAGGGCGCAGATTCACTCTGCGGCGTGCCCGGCTCCGGCCCAAGGCCGTTTGCCCCTTCCTCTGTTCGTGCGACGGGCGATCCTCTCCCCCAAGCCCCGCTTGAAATCCCTGCGCGAAGCAATTGCTTTGTTCCAAGGGCGGAGCGCTTCAAGACCTCGACCCCACGCCCCGTTAGCGCGGAAAGCTTGCCCGAGAGGACAGAAGCCGCCAGGGCGATCCAAGAGAAACTAATCGAAGCTCCCCTGACGAAGGCGCGGGCGAGGGCGCGGGTGGTCAGTCGAGTCCAGGACCAGCCGGCAGCAAGCAGTCGGCCCACCGCAAGATCAAGCGCGCGGGACTGCGCGACCATCCAAGAGAAACTGATCGACGCTCCCTTGAAGAAGGCGCGTGCGAGGGTGCGTGTGGTCAGCCAAGTCCAGGACCAGCCGGCGGCAAGCAATCTGCCCACCGCGAGATCGAGCGACCAATACTGCGCGCTGATCCAGGAGAAACTGATCGAAGCTGCTCTGAACGAGGCGCGCGCGAGGATGCGTGTCGTCAGCCAAGTCCAGGCCCAGGCGGCGGCAAGCCATCTGCCCACCGCGAGATCAAGCGATCGGTACTGCGCGGCGATCCAGGAGGAACTGATCGAAGCTGCTCTGAACGAGGCGCGCGCGAGGAGGCTCGCCATCAGCGAAGTCCAAGCCAAAGCGGCAGCGGACCATTGCCATAGCGTGAGCGCGAGCGCACGCGCCCGGGGAGCAGTCCAGGCCGCGCAACGCGCCAGCAGATGGCCAAGAGCGAGGAGAAGAGCGGTGCCGTTCCTCACCAGGAAGGACGCGACCCGCCGCGCCAAACGGAGCGACGCCAAGGTAAACCGCTTCAGAGACCGGACCGTGCGCCGGCGCCTCATTTCGAGCTGGTACATCAGCTCCTGGCGCTTCAGCCGGCGGGCGCGCTCTTTCTCGGCGACCTCATAGTTCTCAAGCCAGCGTTGATGCTGGTTGATCTCGTCGGCGACCGAGGCAATGAGGTCCTTGGAGCCAGCAATATCGTCCTCAGCGGCCGCGATGGGGTCGACGGTGTCGCTTGCACCAGACACAGGGTTGCTCCCCCTCGTCAGACGCGGGCGATTTCAGCCAAATTTTGCCGGGCGCCCTTGGATTACTCCCGCGTGCGCATAGGCTACGCTGGAAATCCCCCGTTGCAAACGCCGCAGCCGGGCACAGCCGCGAACTCCCCTCCTAACGCCAGCCTGGCGGGTCCGTTCCCTTTCGGCCTTGTGCTATCACCAAGCCATGGCAGGCGGAGCGATTCGCATCATCGGCATCGACCCGGGGCTCAGGCGCACCGGCTGGGGCGTGATCGACACCGACGGGGTCAGGCTCGGCTTCGTGGGTTGTGGCGTGGTCCTGTCCGACGACGGCGCCCAGCTGGGCTTGCGGCTGCGCCAACTGTTCGATGGCCTCACCGAGGTGCTCGCGCGCCTCTCGCCCGCCGAGGCTGCCGTCGAGCAGACCTTCGTCAACCGGGACGCTTCCGCCACACTGAAGCTTGGCCAGGCGCGGGGGATCGCGATGCTCGTGCCGGCACTGCTCGGGATCACAATCGCCGAATATGCGCCGAACGCGGTGAAGAAGGCCGTGGTCGGCGCTGGCCACGGCGACAAGGCCCAGGTCCGCGCCATGGTGAAATGCCTCTTGCCGCGCGCCACGCCGGACAGCAGCGACGCCGCCGACGCGCTCGCCATCGCCATCACGCATGCCCATACCCGCGTCTGGCGGAGGCTCGAAGCCGCGGTGGCGGCCGCCGAGAGGACCGCGCCATGATCGGCAAGCTCACCGGCAGGCTCGATACCGTCTCGCTGCATGCAGTGATCGTCGATGTCGGCGGCGTGGGCTACGAGGTGACGGTCGGCGCCCGCACGCTGACGAGCCTGCCGCCGGTCGGCGAGACCGTCACGCTCGCCATCGACACCCATATGCGCGAGGACGCGATCAAGCTCTACGGCTTTGCCAGCGAGCATGAACGCGCCTGGTTCAGGGCGCTGCAGACGGTGCAGGGCGTCGGCGCCAAGGTGGCGCTCGCGGTGCTCGGCACGCTGTCCGCCGGCGAGCTCGCCAATGCCGTGGCGCTGCAGGACAAGGGGCAGGTCGCCCGGGCTCCCGGCGTCGGGCCCAAGGTCGCCGCCCGCATCGTCGCCGAGCTCAGGGACAAGATGCCGGTGCTGGCGCCGGCCATCAGGCCTGGGGGCGGGCTCGCGCCGATTGCCACCCTTCCTGAGGGGCTTGCCGCGCGCGACGCGGTTTCGGCCCTGACCAATCTCGGCTATGCCCACGGCGAGGCTGCTGCGGCCGTCTCGGCGGCCATCGGCAAAGCCGGGCGCGAGGCCCGCACCGAGGAGCTGATCCGCCTCGGCCTGAAGGAGCTCGCCCAATGAGCGAGAGGATGCTCGCAGCGGCCAAGCGCGATGACGACCAGCCGGAGGTTTCGCTCAGGCCGCAAGTCTTGAGCGAGTTCATCGGCCAGCCCAAGGTTTGCTCGAACCTCAAAGTGTTCATCGAGGCGGCACGCGCGCGGCGCGAGGCGCTCGACCACGTGCTCTTCGCCGGGCCCCCGGGCCTCGGCAAGACCACGCTCGCCCAGATCGTGGCGCGCGAGCTTGGCGTCAATTTCCGCGCCACCTCGGGCCCGGTGATCGCGAGGGCCGGCGACCTCGCGGCGCTGCTCACCAATCTCGAGGACCGCGACGTCATTTTCATCGACGAGATCCACCGGCTCAACCCGGCGGTCGAGGAGATCCTCTATCCGGCCATGGAGGACTTCCAGCTCGACCTCATCATCGGCGAGGGGCCGGCGGCGCGCTCGGTGCGCATCGATCTGTCGCGCTTCACCCTGATCGGCGCCACCACGCGCACGGGCCTCCTCACCACCCCGCTCCGGGAGCGGTTCGGCATTCCCATCAGGCTCGAATTCTATGCGGTCGAGGAGCTCGAGGAGATCGTGCGGCGGGGTGCCCGGCTGCTCGGGTTGTCCCTCACCAAGGAGGGGGCGCACGAGATCGCGCGCCGCGCCCGCGGCACCCCGCGGGTGGCGGGCAGGCTTCTTCGAAGGGTGCGCGATTTCTCAAGCGTCGCGGGGGTGGCCTCGATCGATGCCAAGGTCGCTGACGGTGCGCTCTCGCAGCTCGAGGTCGATGCGCGCGGGCTCGATGCGCTCGACCATCGCTATTTGCGGTTGATCGCGGTGAATTATGGCGGCGGACCAGTGGGCGTCGAGACGATTGCCGCAGGCCTGTCTGAGCCGCGTGACGCCATCGAGGAGATCATCGAGCCTTACCTCTTGCAGCAGGGCTTCATCGCCCGCACTCCGCGCGGGCGGGTGCTGACGGCGCAGGCCTTCGCCCATCTCGCCCTGCCGCTACCGGCCCAGCCGCCCACCCAGTTTCCCCTGTTCAACGGCAGCGACGAGCCGTGACGAATTGGCCGGACTTAGCGGGCCGCATCGAGGGCGAGACCCACGTCTTGCCGATCCGCGTCTATTTCGAGGACACCGACTGCGCCGGAGTCGTCTATCACGCCAACTTCCTGAAATTCTGCGAGCGCGGGCGCTCGGACTTCATCCGGCTGCTCGGCATCGAGCATCAGAGCTTGGCCAATCCCGAGCAGGGCGAGCCTGCCGTCTTCGTCGTGCGCCGGGTCGAGATCGACTACCTCAAGCCCGGCCGCATGGACGACGTGCTAGAGGTCGTCACGAGCTGCGCGGAGATCGGCAGTGCGAGCCTCAAGCTCGCGCAAGACGTGAGGCGGGACGGCACGCTCATTGCCCGTGCCCTGGTCAGCGTCGTCCTCGTCTCGCGTAGCGGCAAACCACAGCGGATTGGAGCAGTCGTTCGTAACGCGCTTCAACGATTCGTTAACCAAGCGCGTGAAACGTAGGGGAACCGGTAATGCGTCCGCTCGCGCCGGAAAGAGAACCTCGCTCCCGAATAGGGTAAACGAGCCCAAGTTTAGTCACATTCGCTCGCGAAAGGTCGGATCGAGAGCGGATGCGCGCTTTCTCCGGCGATGTCGTCAAGCGCCGCGGCGATGGAGCCGCGGAGCCAAGCTGCCGTCTCAGGCGAGTGCCGGAGGCGGCGATCTTGGATCTCCTGCCACGAGGCCGTCATGAACCCGCCGGATGTCGTCGATCTCTCAATCCTCGAGCTTTTCAAGAACGCCCATATCGTCGTCAAGCTGGTGATCATCGGGCTCCTGCTCGCCTCGATCTGGAGTTGGGCGATCATTCTCGAGAAGCTGTTCCTCTTTGCCAAGACAAAGAAGGAGACCGACAAGTTCGAGCAGGTGTTCTGGTCGGGACAGTCGCTCGAGGAGCTTTACCAGGCGCTGGCGCAGCGCCGTAACACCGG
>JAENXG010000383.1 GCA_016649675.1 Methyloceanibacter sp. | reverse complement strand
TGACATGCTTTATTGGGCGCTTGTCTTCGCCGTGATCGCCTTGGTCGCGGGTGTATTCGGTTTTGGTGGAGTGGCCTCGGCCGCTGCCGGCGTGGCGCGAATTCTGTTCTTTATCTTCCTTGTCGTCTTCCTCGTCACCCTCATTGCCGCGATCCTCTAAAGCGGACGGCCGCATAAAGGCGACGATGGCCCGATCCTCGCGCGGACATGCTCTCCTTGCGCGAGGCCGCTTGCTTCCGCCAACGAAAACGCCCGCGACCGGGGGGAGGCCGGTGACGGGCGTTTGGGTTCGAGTGCAGCTAGGGGGCGGGGCGGGGCGGGGGATTGTTTCGCGTGCCCTCGAACGGAAACAAGAACGCCGAATGGCGAAGAAGGGTTCCGGTGCGGGATGCTTGTAAAACCTGCGCCTCCACCCAAATTTCTTGCGGGGCCGGAACTCCTTCTTCTGCGAACCTTTGTGCGGCCGCCGCGGTTAGGAGTGGGAGGGCACGGGTCGCGCGCGGCGTCTCGAGTTGCCCCGATACGCCGTAAGCCCACCGATTGAATGACATTATGACCAGCTGGCTATCATTTGGTGCTGAGGGATTTCCACTCCGATCCGAAGCTTGGCCTACCGGGCTCGTGCTCCTTCATGCCGTCGCTGACGGCGTCATCGCGGCCTCGTTTCTGATCATCCCTGCCGCTCTCGTCTACATTCACAAGCGGAGAGGGGAGAGCAATCCTGGCGAGACGGCCCTGCTCACGCTGTTCGCCCTGTTCATCCTCGCTGTCGGGCTCGCGCATTTTGCCTCCCTCCTCGCCCTTTGGGTTCCCGCTGAAGGGATCGAAGGACTGCTCAAGGCGGCAGCCGCGCTCCTTGCTCTCACCACCGCCATCGTCATCTGGAAGCTCGCGCCCCAGCTCTTGCGGCTTCCGTCGCGCGACCGGCTGCAGGCCGAGGTCGCGGCGCATTTGCGCACCTTCGATGAGCTGAAGGGCGCGCGGCATCAGCTCGAGGAACGCGTCGAGGCGCGCACCAAGGAATTGGCGGAGGCCAAGCAGCGCTTCGAGATTGCGCTGCGCGGCTCGCCCATATCCGTGTTCAGCCAGGACCGCGACATGCGCTTCACCTGGTCGCATAACCCCCCGGCCGGCCTCTCGCCAGAATTCCTGAAGGGCAAGACCGACGCCGACATCCTGCCGGCGGAAGCCGCCGAGATGATCCTGGCGGCGAAGCGCAAGGTCATGGAGACCGGCGAGGCCGCGGAGCTCGAGACGAAATTTGAGCTGTTCGGCCGCAAGCGCTCGTTCTACCTGCTCATCGAGGCGCTGCGGGACGACCACGACGTCGTCCTCGGCACGACGTCGGTTGCCGTCGACATCAGCGAGCGCAAGGCGAACGAGGACCAGCTTCGCCTCCTGCTCCGGGAGCTGACCCACCGCTCAAAGAATCTCCTCGCCGTGATCCATGCTATCGCGCGGCAAACGGCTTCGCGCACGCGCTCGGTCGAGGATTTTCTCGATCGCTTCAGCGCCCGGCTCGTGGCCATCGGCTGTTCCCACGACCTTCTCATCGCCGACAATTGGCACGGAGCGTCGTTGCGCATGCTGGTCGAGCAGCAATTGGGCGAGCATGCGGAGCAGTTCGGCGAGACCATCGCCATCGAAGGCGAGGACGTCATGCTGAAGCCAGAGGCCGTCCACAATCTCGGGCTCGCGCTGCATGAGCTTGCCACCAACGCGCAGAAATACGGGTCGCTGTCGATCCCGTGCGGCCAAGTCCGCATCCAGTGGCAGTTCTGCGAGGAGGCCTCCAAGCTGAAGCTCGTCTGGCAGGAGCGGGGAGGACCGGAGGTCGCGCCGCCACAGCGTTCGGGCTTCGGCCGGGCCATGATCGAGACCGTCGTGGGCAAGGCGCTCGAGGGCGATGTCAGCCTGTCCTTTCCGCCCAAAGGCGTGCGCTGCGTGATCGTCATCCCCTCGGCGCAAGTCACCTCGCGCGGATAGCTCGCTTTCCCTCGTCAGGCCATCGGCGAGCTTCCCGTCAACGCGGTCGTGATCGTCCGTGCGCGCAAGTTGAATTGCGGCGCGAGGCGGAGTGCCTAGATTCACGGTCGGAACGATGCGCGCGCCTCACGGGGCCGAAGGAGAGATCATGGTTACGCGACGCGAGATTGGCTTGGGTGCCGTTGCCTTGGTTGCCGCGGGAGCTGCCGGCGTCGGCGTCCTCAGATGGCGGGGCGGCCGTGCCAACGCCGCCGCGGAGACCTTCGAGGTGATGCATACGCCTGACGAATGGCGGAAGCTGCTGACGCCGGAGCAATACGCGGTGTTACGCGAGGAGGACACCGAGCGCGCCTTCACCAGCCCCCTCAATCACGAGAAGCGAAAAGGGACCTTCGCATGCGCCGGCTGCGATTTGCCGCTCTTTCTGTCCGACACCAAGTTCGACAGCGGCACCGGGTGGCCGAGCTTCTATGCGCCGATCGAGGGCGCGGTGGGGCAAAGCCAGGACTTCAGCTTCGGCATGGAGCGGGACGAGGTGCATTGCCGCCGCTGCGGCGGCCATCTCGGCCATGTCTTCAACGACGGGCCGAAGCCCACGGGACTGCGCTATTGCATGAACGGCGTGGCGCTGAAATTC
>JAENXG010000524.1 GCA_016649675.1 Methyloceanibacter sp. | reverse complement strand
CGCCGAGGTCGCCCGCTGCGCGGTGTTCCTCGCCGCCGACGAGGCCGCCTGGATCACCGGCTCGACCCTCACCATCAACGGCGGCCAGTTCATGGATTGAGCGGCTGCCGAGCGGCCGATTCGCCTGAGCGGTGCAACAAACTCCATCCCTCCCCCTCGTGGGGAGGGCCGGCGGCGTCGTTCGGCGACGCCGGGGTGGGGTGAAACTCAAGTGATGGATGTCCCCCCACCCGGCGCGCTAACGCGCACCGACCTCCCCACCAGGGGGAGGTATGGAGTTTGCTGCAACTTCAGAGTTCTGAAACTAGGGCTGAAAGCCGTCAGGGGCGAGCTCGAAGCCGGCGAAGTCGAAGCCGGGCGCCACCGTGCAGCCGAGAAGCGTCCAGGGCCCGAGGCTCCGGGCGCTCTGCCAGGCACCCGCCGGAACCGCGGCATGCGGATGTTCGCCCTTCAGCCAATCGGGCCCGAGGCGATATTCGTGGCGCATCTCCGCCTCCTTGACCTCGAGCAGGAGCGGCGCGCCCCCATACCAGTGCCACATCTCGGCCGCATCGACGCGATGCCAGCGCGAAACCTCGCCAGCCTTTAGGAGATAGAGGATGGCGGTCGAATGGGCGCGGCCCTCATGCCCGCCCGTGTCGCGGAAGGTCTCGCGGAAGTAACCTCCCTCCGGATGCGGCGCGAGCTTGAGCTCGGCGATGACCTCGTCGGCGGTAAGGGGTGCATGCGTCATACCTGACACGATACCCCGTCTTGGCAGGGCTTGTCGCCCTCACGCAGCGCGGAGACTGGTCGCAGCCTGCAACGCCCCGGCAAGCGCCTTCTCGCGCTGCTCCGGCCCAATCAGGATACCCTCGGCGACGATGATCTCGGGATTGGCAATGCCGATGAAGCCGAACGCCGCGCGCAGGTAAGTTTCTTCTGCGGCGGCCGACGGCGTGCCCGCCCCGTAGAGCCCGCCGCGCGAGATGGCAATGATCAGGCGCTTGTTGCCGGCAAGCCCTTCGGCGCCTTGGGGACCATAGCGAAAGGTCTTGTCGGCCACGATGATGCGGTCGATCCAGGCCTTCAATTGGCTCGGAATGGTGAAGTTATACATGGGTGCGCCGATCACGATGATGTCGGCGGCAAGGAACTCATCCAGCGCAGTCTGGCCGGCGGCCATGTCTTGTTGCAGCGAAGGCGCTTCCGCAAGCGCTCCTTGCGCGGCAGCGAGATGGCTGCCCGACAGATGCGCGAGCGGCGCGGCGGAGAGATCGCGATAAACGACCTCGATCTCCGGCATGGTCTGGCGCAAACGGTCCACGATTGCAGAGGAAACCTGACGGCTTACCGAGTGGTCGCCGAGGATGCTCGCGTCGATATGCAGAAGCTTCATGTGATCTTCCTCTAGGTATACAATTGTGACCTAGACTATATGAGTGACCGCTAGTAAATCGCGCAAGGAGGCACATTTTTGGCACCCGAGCACACCAAAGTGACCGACAAGCCCACCTCTCATTTGCCCGAGGACTGCCGCTCCGTAAGCGCCGTCCTGGCGCGCGTCGGCGACAAATGGAGCGTCCTGATCATCATGTTGCTGGGCGACGGGCCGCGACGCTTCAACGAGATCAAGCGCATGGTGGGAGGCATCTCGCAGCGCATGCTCACCCTCACGCTTCGCGGGCTCGAGCGGGACGGGCTCGTGACCCGCACCGTCTTCCCCACCATCCCGCGGCGGGTCGACTACGAATTGACCGACCTCGGCCGGTCGCTGTGGAAGCCCGTCGAGGCGCTGGG
>JAENXG010000255.1 GCA_016649675.1 Methyloceanibacter sp. | reverse complement strand
TTTTTCGACGACAAATCCGAATGCGATCACCACGATACCGGTACGAATCCAGGCGAGAAAAGTCCGCTCATTGGCGGCGTGATCGGAATATTCTTGGATCATGATGTCTGCCACCGATAGGCATGTACGCGGCGTTTCCCCACGCCAGTGGACGCGCCCGCGCACTTGTTTGCTTCCGGCCGAGCACGTCCCTATTACCTTCGGCGATCCGCTCGGAGTCGCGGATCTGCCAAGCTATTAGTTATGACCGGCATTCGCTCGCGGCAGCAAGGCGCGTGCCGACCGAGGCGAGCAGAAGCTCGTAGGCCCGGTCAACGATCTCGTCCAGCGACTTGGTCCTAGCAAACATGGCCCTTGCCTGACGCAAAAATTCCTCGCGGCTCGGCATATGGGGGAGATGCAGGGTCATCAGCACCTCGGTCGCCCGATTTTGGGCACGGGTCAGCGTTTCTCGCAGCGCCGACAACTCGGGCCCGTGGAGGGCCGAAGTAATGGCAAGCGCGATCCGCTCGGAATTGAAATGCGCCGCGAGTTGCTCGGCGGCCCGGTTGATGACGGCCACGCCGAGCCGCTGCTCGTTGCGCAGCACCTGCTCGGGCGGCGTCCTCAGCTCCCACACCAGCCCGGTCCAGGACAGGGCCCGCAGCAGGTAATAGGTCGGGTCGTACTCCCACCAGCGGAAACCTTGCCGGACGCTGCTTTGGAACGCGTGGTGGTTGTTGTGCCAGCCCTCGCCCATCGTGAAGACGGCCAAGAGCCAGTTGTTGCGCGAATCGTCACCCGTCACGTAGCGCGTGCTGCCGCTCACATGGGCGAGCGAGTTGATGCAGAAGGTCGCGTGATAGACGAGGACCGTGCTCCAGAAGAAGCCGACCACGAGGCCAGACCAGCCGGCGGCGAGGAAGCAGAGAAGGGCGAGAAGGATGGCGGGCAGGAGTTCGAATTTATGCAGCCACATCAATTCGGGGCAGCGCATCAGATCGGCGACTTTCGCAAAATCGGCTTTGTCGTGCTTCCGAGCAAAAACCCAACCCGCGTGGCTATAGATAAATCCCTTATGCCGGGGCGAATGCACGTCGTGCACGGTATCGGAATGCAAATGGTGGTGCCGATGTTTGGATGCCCACCACAGCACGCTCTTCTGCGCGGTGCTCTGGGCGAGGAAGGCGAGCACGAATTGAAAGGCGCGGCTCGTGGAGTAGGCGCGGTGCGAGAAATAGCGGTGGTACCCGGCGCCGATGGCAAAGATGCGCAACCAGTAGAGAGTCACGCAAATGGCGAGTGCCTGCCAGGTGACGCCCGTCCAGATCGCCGCGAAACAGACGAGATGCACCAAGACGAAGGGAATGGCTGACGGATAGATGATATCGTCATGCTCGCCATCAACATCGATGTCCTGAGGCACGTGAGCGATCCTCCTCGCCTGTCGTTTCGGTGTCTACGTAGTGCGTTCTCGACGCAAAGACTAGCAGGCACGGGGGTGCCGGTTCTGTATCGAACTGAACGACTGCTTCCGGCGCAAGGACTTAGCGTGCCTTATCCCGGCGAAATTTGCTGCTCCGCCAGGAGGGCGACGGCGACGGCAGGGGCACAGCGGGCGGCCATCTCGCGTTGCTCTGGCGCGGCCTCGATGATCTCTGAGAATTCGCGATAGGGGCGCCCGAGCCGCTCGGCGATTCGTTTGGCGAGGAACCGCCCGCAGCCTGCGCCGATCACCGGCGCGGCCGCGCCAAGCTGTTCGCGCGCCATCAGCGCGCGCGCGGCTGATTCGATCTGCGCGAGCTGGCAATCGGCGAAATGGCGGGCAACGGCGACCCACTCGGCAGGCTCGGCCTCGCTCCCGTCACGCCCAAGCATGCGGGCAAGCCGTGCCGCGCTCTCGGTCGCGGTCTTTCCGCGCAGATCGGGGGTGGGGTAGGGGTCGGCATCTTGAGGCAGATCTCCCAGCAGGCGCCACACGTCGGCCATGGTGGCGAAGCGCTCGGCCGCAATCCTTTGCGAGCGCCCCTTGAAGGAAGCTGCTTGCGCAACCGCCATCACCGGCGTGCGCACGACCCCGGTATAGACGAGCTCGCCCTCGGCGAGCCGCTCGCCGTCGGTATAGCCCAGTGCTGCCGGCGCGCCTGATCTGAGCGGGATAAGGTCGGCGGTGGTGGTACCGGCGTCGACGAAGAGCCCATCGGGGCAATGGCGGGCGAGGAGAGCAGCGCTCGCATGCCAGTTGGCGGACGCCACGTCGAGGTAGCGCTCCACCGCGTGGCCGGCATCGAGAAAGCCGGCTCTGCCTCCATAGAAGACTGTGTCCTCGCTGGTGGACTTCAACATCAGTGCGACGAGATAGGAAACGCCCTCGGCGCGATCGGCAAACACGTCGGACAGCTCGCCGGTCATGGTGACGGCGTGTCTCGCGCCGGGGGGGCTCGCCCCGGGGGGGCAGAGCTTCAGCGCCTCGCCGAGGCAAGCGTCGAACTTGCTGCGATCCTGCCGCACGGGGCAGGGGACCTGCGCCACCTGGGTGATGCGGCCCGCCTCGGCGCAGGCCAACTTCAGATTGGCCCCGCCCAGATCCCACCCAATGACGCTGGTCATTTTGTCCTCGTTTAATCCCCGGCCCAAACATTCCACGCCCCTGATCTATAGCTTGGCAAAAAAGACATGGATGCCCGGCATAAAGCCGGGCATGACAAAAGGGGCTAAGCTGAAGGTGAGTGCAACATGAGCGATTTCACTGTCATCCCAGCGCTGGATCTCAAGGGCGGCGCTGTTGTCCATGCCGTTGCCGGGAACCGTGCCAACTACCGTCCGGTTGTGAGCCCCTTCGGCGCCGCCGATGACCCGGCGGCGATCGCCCGCGGGCTGCTCGCCACCACCGGCTCGTCCGCCCTCTACATCGCCGATCTCGACGCCATCGCCGACGTCGGCAACCATTTCGAGCTGGTGCGCGGGCTTTCCTATGCGCTGCCCGGCGCGACCCTGTGGATCGACGCAGGCTTCTCCGACGTTGCCGATTGCGCCTTCTGGCTGCCGCTCGGCGCGACACTCGTGATCGGCAGCGAGAGCCTGGCGGCCGTCGACGACTGGCGGGACATTCACGGAGCGTTCGGCGAGAGCGTCGTGCTGTCGCTCGATTTCGGCGCTGACGGCAGCCACGGTCCCGAGCCGCTGTTCAGCGACACTGCGCTCTGGCCTGCGCGCCTCATCGCCATGGACTTGACCCGCGTCGGTACCGACACTGGCCCCGACGTCGATCGGCTCAAAGCAATAATCGAGGCGGCGGGTTCGTGCGCGGTGTTTGCCGCCGGCGGCGTGCGCAGCGCGCAGGACCTGGCCGCCATCGCGGCATTGCGAGCGCAAGGCGCTGTGATCGCCACGGCGCTCCATTCAGAAGCGGTCACACAAAATGAGATCGCCGCCCTCTTGCGAGAGCGGCGACCGTAATCTAGAGGGCGTCGAAACGCCCCTCCGTCAGAAACCCAGCTTTTTGAGCCACCGCTGTATCGGGCCCGGACCGCCGTCTTTCCCGGATTGTCCCCGACCTGGGGGTTCTCCCTTTCAACCAGCGGCGAAGGGGTGGTGCGCCGAGTCCTTTTTCGCGGTGACCTCGGAGGCCTTTGGCTCGCCTTTGACGGCGCGGGCGAGGGCTTCCTTCGTAGCGCGATAGTTGAAGTCCTGGATCTTCTTGTCGTCCTTGGCTTCCCAATGGATGAACACGCCGACGCTGATGAAGAGATCGTCAGCCTCGTTCGCGGGGATGACGCCTTCGGCGACGGAGTCGGCGACGGCCTTGGCCACGGCATATTGCGCCGGCCCGAACATCTGCACCGCCTGGCGCGCGTCCTTGATGGTCACCTTGTTGTACAGGATCGTTGCGGGCTTGCACAAAAGGTTCGGCGCAACCACGGCCAGCAAGGTGGTGAAGCCGTCCTTGTTGTTGGTTAGAGCGTTGGTGAATGCCTGCTCCAC
>JAENXG010000394.1 GCA_016649675.1 Methyloceanibacter sp. | reverse complement strand
CCCTTGTCCTTGACGAGCCTGCTGAAACGCCGGGTCAGCATTTCTCGCATCATGGCGTAGTCGTCGCCAGGGGCAAGATCCTCGCCGCGCATGTTGAACTTCCGATATTGCCCCTTGATGAAGCCTTCGGGCCCGGCGACGATCATGGCGCCGACCGGATTTGAGCCTGAGATATGGCTGTTGTCGTAAACCTCGATGCGCTCAGGGGTCTCGTCGAGGTCGAGCAGCTCGGCCAGCCGCAAGAAAATGGCCGCTTGCGATGAGGCGTCGGCGAGGCGCCGCGCCAGCGCCTCGCGCGCATTGATGAGGGCATGCTCGACCAGCTCGCGCTTCTCGCCGCGCACCGGCACGGTCACGTTGATCTTGTGGCCCGTGCGCAACGACAAGGCATCGCCGAGCAGGCGGCGGCTCGGAACATCGTGCGACAGAAGCACGAGCTTCGGCGGCGGCTTGTCGTCGTAGAACTGGGCGATGAAGGACTCGAGCACCTCCTCGACGGGGAGGCTCTTGTCGGCGCGCGGGAAATAAGCCCGATTGCCCCAGTTGTTCCCGGTGCGGAAGAAGAACACCTGAATGCAGGTCTGGCCGGCCTCCTGATTGGCGGCGAACACGTCGGCCTCTTTCACCGTTTGCGGGTTGATGCCCTGGCGCGACTGGATATGGCTGAGCGCGGTCAGCCGGTCGCGGAAGCTCGCCGCCCGCTCATAGTCTTGGCGGAGGCTTGCCTCGTCCATCAGCGCGTGCAGCCGCCGCTTCACCTCGTCGCTCTCGCCGGTGAGAAAGCCGAGGGCCTCGTCGACCAGCAATCCGTAATCCTCGAGCGAGATCACGCCGGTGCAGGGCGCGCTGCAGCGCTTGATCTGGTAGAGCAGGCACGGCCGGACTCGAGTCTCGAAATAGGCGTCGGAGCAGGACCTGAGCAGGAACGCGCGCTGGAGGGTGTTAATCGTGCGGCCAACGGCGCCAGCGGACGCAAAGGGACCGAAATAATCACCCTGGCGATTGCGTGCGCCGCGATGCTTCAGGATCTGCGGAACGAGATGATCGCGGGCGATCAAAATGAAAGGGAAGGACTTGTCGTCGCGCAAGACCACGTTGAAGCGGGGCTTCAACCGCTTGATAAGATTGGCCTCGAGCAGCAGCGCCTCGATCTCGGTCGCCGTGGTGACGAATTCCATGCTCGCGGTGTCGGCGATCATGCAGGCGATGCGGTTGCTGTGCCCGGCGCCCCGCGCATAGCTCTGCACCCGCTTCTTCAGGTGCCGCGCCTTGCCGACATAAAGCACCTCGCTGTCGGCATCGATCATGCGGTAGACGCCGGGCCCTCCCGGCGCCGTCTTGGCAAAGCGGGCGATTACCGGCGCACCCGTCTCGACGCCGCGCAATAAATCGCGCGCGCTCGAAACGAGCGAGGCTCTGGCGCTGTCGGGGTTTTCTAACGGCATGGGATCATGGAACTTTCGCGCATGCACGGCATGCAGCACTAGAGCGAAGGTAAGGTCTAAGCGTGACCGGGTTCAAGGCCCTGGGCGCTTTATGGGGCCTCAGCCTTCAGGACAGCCTTACCCGTCGCCCCGCTCAGGCCGCCAGGCAAGATGCTGGCCGGCGTCGAGAGCGATCATCTGGCCGGTGATGGAGGGGGTGTCGAGAAGGAAACGGATGGCGACCGTGACGTCCTCGGCGCCGACGGGGCGTTGCAGCAAGGTCGCGCGAGATTCGCGCTCGAAGGCGGCCTCGCCCTGGGTGCGGCTCGGCAGCACGGGGCCCGGGGCTATGGCGTTCACCCTGATTCGCGGGGCGAGCGCCTGCGCGAGTGTCCGTGTGGCGGTCCACAGCGCCGATTTGGCGATGGTGTAGGAGAAAAACTCAGGGTCGAGGCGCAACACCTTCTGATCGATCAGGTTGATCACATTGCCCGGCCTGCCTTCGGGCAGGGCCCTGGCAAAGGCCTGGGTGAGGAAGACGGGCGCGCGCAGGTTGACGTCGAGATGCGCCTGCCAGCTCTCTCCGTCGAGGGTGGCGAGCGTATCCCCCTCGAAACAGGCGGCGTTATTGATAAGGCAGGACGGGGGTCCAAGCCGTTTGGCGCAAGCTTCAATAAGGGGCGCAAGCGCCTCCAGCCGGGCAAGATCGGCGGCAAGCGCAACCGCTTTTCCGCCCATCCGTTCGATCTCGGCGACGAGGTCTAAGGCCTCGGTGTGGGAGGCGCGGTAGTGGACGCCGACGCCCCAACCGCGCTTCGCAAAATCAAGGGCAATGGTCCGGCCGAGCCGCCGCCCGGCGCCGGTCACGAGCACGGTCCCGGGTTCGTCGTCTCGATCCATGCGGTTTCTGAGGGGGCGTTCACCGAATCAGTGCGTTCAAAAAGCGAATTTGTGCCTGACGAAAACCACTCTAAGTGAGCGCCCAAGCCGGAACAAGGCCGAGCAGACGAAGCTGCAGATGCGCTGATGGGGGATCAGGTCAACCCGATGAAATCGATGAGTCCTTTGGTCTTCGCCTCGACTTTAGGCAGTTGCTGAT
>JAENXG010000307.1 GCA_016649675.1 Methyloceanibacter sp. | reverse complement strand
TTTCATCGAGAACGAGGTTAGGCTCGGGGTGCGGCTGCGCCACTAGCGCAGCGATCAGCCCGCCATGGCGTGCGCAGCGGAGGTGCCGGAGGTCAGATCCGCGTAGCTCTCGATGGGGCGCGGATAGCCGATGAAATAGCCCTGGATCTCGGTGCAGCCCTCGCGCATCAGCAGCAAGCGTTCGCCTTCGGTTTCGACGCCCTCGGCGATCACGGGGATGTTGAGCGCTTTGCCGAGACCGAGGACGGCGCGCACGATCGCCTGGGATTGCCCATTGGCGTCGACGCCCGAGACGAAGGTCCGGTCGATCTTGATTTTGTCGAAGGGAAACGACTGGAGCGACGACAGCGAGGCATAGCCGGTTCCGAAATCGTCCATGGCGATCTTGACGCCGAGCAGCTTCAACCGCCGGAGAATGGACAGCGCCCGCGGCGGATCGCCGATAAGGACGCCTTCAGTGATCTCGAGCTCCAACCGGGCAGGCGCCAGGCCGGTCTCGAGCAGGATCGAATGCACGAGGACCGCCAAATCCCCGTAGCGGAACTGTACCGGAGACAGGTTGATGCCGATCTGCAACGGCGAGGTCCAGGAGGCAGCCTCGCGGCAAACTTGGCGCAGGGTCCATTCGCCGATTTCGCCGATCATGCCGTTTTGCTCGGCAAGCGGAATGAAGGTGGTTGGGGGTACCAGCCCGTGCTTCGGATGCTGCCAGCGGAGCAGGGCCTCGAAGCCGAACACCTCGCCGTCGATCTTGGCCTGGGGCTGATAGTGCACGGCGAACTCGCGATGAGCGATGGCCGAACGCAGATCGTGCTGCAGCGCGTAGCGCTCGCGTAGCCGTTGGTCCATCTCGGGATCGAAAAACCGGACTATGTGGCGTCCGTCGGTCTTGGCCCGATAGAGTGCCGCATCGGCATTGGCCAGCAGCGTCATGGTGTCGGCGCCGTCGCTCGGATAAACCGCAGCCCCGATGCTGAGCCCGATGGGAATTTTCTGGCCCCTGATATCGAAGTCCACCTCTGTCGCTTTGAGCACACGATCGGCCAGCGCGGCCGCAGTCTGCGGCTGCTCGCCACCAGCGGAGATGATGGTGAACTCATCACCGCCGACGCGTGCGATCACGTCTTTGCCGACGACAATTTTCAGCCGCCGCGCTATGTCGCACAGGAGCTCGTCGCCAATGACGTGGCCGAAGACGTCGTTGGCCTCCTTGAAATGATCGAGATCGACGCTGAGGACGGCGAACGCCGTATCGTTCGCCCTGGCTTGTTCGAGGGTGCGCTCGAGCCGAATATCGAGAGCCGGGCGGTTCGCCAACTGGGTCAAGGCGTCGTGATGGGCGAGATAGGCGATCTCCTCATGCCGCGCGAGCAGCTCGGCGCGCGCGACCTGCATCTTATCGCGTGCCTCGCCAAGGCTGATGGCGGCCTTCCTTACCTCCTCCTGAAGCACGTTGAAGCTCTCGGCCATCTCGCCGAGCTCGTCACGAGAGTTGGGCTTTACGGGCACGATGTTGACCGAGGCGTGTGCGGCATCGAGGTCGCCGCGGCCGAGAGCCGCCATGGCTTGCGAGAACTGACGTAACGTTCCGGACGTCAGACGCTTGGCGGCCTTGCTCACCTCCGTCGCCGAGTAGGTGATCATGCCGGGCAGCACGAGGCCGACGCTGATGGTTAGAAGGGCTACGGCGACGAAGATATCAGCCAGCACCGACACGAGTTCATTGTGCTCGGCCGAGACGGTGTCGACGGCCAAGAGGTAGGCGATGCCGTCGAGCACGAGCACGAGCACCATGGCGCCGGTGAGCTTGACGTGGAGCGTCTGGGCAAAAGCGGGGAGGCCTTCGCGCCGCCGGTCCTCGATGACGCGCCAAGCGTAGAGGCCTGCGCCCGAATAGGCCAAGATCAGGCCGAACACGACGGTCGGAAGACCGAACTGTTGGAATCCGAGAATGGCTGCGAGCAGCCAAATGCCGGCGGCAATCACGCCCAGGGTGATGGTGCCGCGCGGCGCACGGTAGGGTCGGATTGCGTCCGGCATGTCGCGCCGGAGGAGCCAGGCGGCGATATTCGGCATGCAGATGCTGATGAGATAGGTGAAATTGGCGGCGGCGATCATCCAGACCGGGTCGCCGGCCAGAAGGAAGATGATCGCTGAGCCGGCGGTCAGCGCGGTCGCGGCCCATGGGCAGTCTGTCACCTTGATGCGCAGCGACAGGAAGCGGGGTAGGAGCCCGTCGTCGGCAAGCTGGGACAGCGTGCGCGCCGCTCCGGCCAGGGGCTGGAGCGTCCCGTGGAACATGTTCAGCATGATGAACCAAATGGCGGCCGCCTTGCCGAAGCTGCCGAGGAGCGGCGCGAAGGTGGGACCGAGAATGGTGGCGAGGTCGCGCCCTAGCGGCTCTGGCCCGAGCACACCGAGCCACACCACGGGCAACACGATGAAATAGACCCCCGCCATGGCGGCAGAGGCGAGCATGGCGCGAGGCACGTTGCGGTTGGGGTCTTTGGTCTCGCCGACATGGCAGGCAGCGGCCTCGAAGGCTGGCGCCGCGAAGCCGATGAGATAGAGCCCGGCCATCACCGAGGTGAGGTCGCCGAACCAGCCCTCGAAGGGCGTGGTCAAATGGTAGTCGAACGCCTGTCGCCAATCGACGTCGCCACCAAGGGTGGGCGCCAGCGCTGAGATGAAAGCGAGCGAGGCGGAGGCGGTGGCAATGGGCATGGCAAGGCGCGCAACCCATTTGATGCCGCACGCATTCACGAGGCTGAACAAGCAGACAATCGTGATGGCGACCGCTTCCACCGAAAGTCCGGGCACGTACCATTGCTGGATGGCGGAGGCCGACAGCAGCGCCGTCAGGCCGCAGGTCGGCACCCAGCCCCACCAGTAGCAGGTGCCGGTCAGCGCCGAGAGAACGGGGTTATAGGGGCGGAAGGCTTCGGCGCAGGCCGCCGAGATGCCGCCGACGCGATTGGGCCACATGAGGACGAGCTCGGTCCAGGCCGGTGCCGCGGCCCATCCGAGAAGAACGCCGAAGATGAGGAGCGGAACGGCGGCGCTGCCTTGACCGAGGATCGTCCCCTGACCGACGAAGAGCGCCGTGATCAGGAAGATCATCTGGTTGCTGCCGCCCATGGCGAGCGCAGTCGTGCCGAACCAGCCGAGCACCCTCGGATGGGGGGGGCGTGAGGGTGTTCTCGCAAGACGTCGAACGCATGTGCCCGGCTCCGCACGTAAGCCGCGAAACGGTGACTTCTGCGGCGGCACTTAAGGCACCACAAAAGAGTTACCAACTGATCCAGTGCAATCATTGGGGACCGGTCAATATTGACCGTGTTGATAGGCTGGCCCGTCGCTTTTCGGATTTACCTTGGGTATTCCGCTAATCAACCATCATCAGTTT
>JAENXG010000192.1 GCA_016649675.1 Methyloceanibacter sp. | reverse complement strand
GCGTCGAATAAGGCCATCGCCCGCAACTTGGTAATCACCGAGTCGACCGTTAAGGTGCATATGAAGGCCATTTTGCGAAAACTGCGACTGCAGAACCGTACGCAGGCCGCAATATGGGCGCGCAATCATGTTAACGAAGATGATTGGAATAAGCCGACGGCCAGCGCCGGTCCCGCTCACTAGGCGCGGGCGAAGGGAGCGGAAGCTCACCGCGCTGCGCAACTACTAACCGTCACTCGATTGAGTTTTCACTCTGCTTGGCGTTCTCCCGGTTGAGAAGCCCTAGCTCGGAGTGGGCAGATGTTTAAAGTTGAGGCCGTCGTTGTTGGCGCAGGCGTCATCGGCCTTGCAATCGCCAGGGCTTTGGCGCTCCGCGGCGTTCAGGTTCTTCTCCTGGAGAAGGAAGGCGTTATCGGAAGCGGCACCTCGTCGCGCAACAGCGAGGTCATCCATGCAGGGCTCTACTACAAGCCGGAAAGCCTCAAGGCCCTGCTTTGCGTGCGCGGTCGCCGCATGCTGTATCGCTATTGCGATGAACGACGCGTGCCCCACCGTAAATGCGGCAAGCTGGTCGTCGCGACCGATCCAAGCGAGGACGCCTATCTCGATCATTTGCTCCAGCGGGCGGAAAAGAATGGAGTCGAGGAGATCGAACTCATTGGCGCCGCGCGTTTGAAGAGCCTCGAGCCGCATATTCGCGGCACCAGCGCACTCCTGTCGCGTTGCTCCGGAATTGTCGACAGCCATGCGCTGATGCTGTCCTATCAAGCCGACGCTGAGGCAGCCGGAGCCACAATCGTTCTTCGTACGCCGGTCCTCGCGGCGACCATCGTCGGCCGCACGATCCAGCTCAGGACCGGCGGAAGCGAATCCGCCGAGCTTGAGGCTGATCTCGTGGTCAATGCCGCCGGTCTCGACGCCTGGGACTTCTCAGCCTGCCTTAGCGGGCTCGATCGCGCGACTATCCCGCCAAAATTTCTTGCCAAAGGCAATTACTTCACCCTCACCGGCGCCACGGCCCCCTTCCGCCACCTCGTTTACCCGGTGCCGGAGCCTGGCGGGCTCGGCATCCATTTGACGCTTGATCTGGCGGGCCAGGCCCGCTTCGGTCCGGACGTCGAATGGGTTGACCGCATCGATTACGCGGTTGACCCCGATCGTGGGCGCCGCTTTTACGCTGCCATCCGCCGCTACTGGCCGGACCTTTCCGACGGCGCGCTGGTCCCCGCATATTCCGGCATCAGACCGAAAACGGCAGCGACAGGGCAATGTGATTTCGTCATTCAAGGGCCCGGGGATACCGGCCACAGGGGCTATATTGCGCTATATGGCATCGAGTCGCCCGGGCTAACCGCTTCTCTCGCGATCGGAGAGCGCGTGGCTCAACTGGCCGGGATCTCTTGAATCAAGAACGGCCTCAAAGATCATGCTCTGAGGCCGTTCTCTGGCTCGCCATCTGCGCGAAACAAAAGACGGCATACCTAGATCGCGTAGTCCGTCGGCAATGGCGTCGACGAGCCCGCTGTGCTTTCGTGTCGCCTCCGCGAGCTCGCATTTTTTGGCATCACGGAGGGCATCGTCTTGACGGCGCTGGAGGTTGATCTCTTTCTGAACCTTTGTTTCGTCGACACACTCGACAACACGGCGGCGCTCAAGGCGCAAAAGAACCAACATGTTGGTGATTTGTTCGGCGGCGTGAGCGAGGAGAACGTCGCGCGCATCAAGCGCCAGAATAAGAAGAAGATCAGCGTCATAATCGGCAATCCGCCCTACAACGCCAACCAGCTCAACGAGAACGAGAACAACAAGAACCGCGAATACCCTGAGATCGACCGGCGCATCAAGGCGACCTACGTCGCCGCCTCAACCGCGCAGAAAACCAAGCTGTATGACATGTATGCCCGGTTTTTCCGTTGGGCGTCCGACCGCGTTGACGAGAACGGTATTGTGGCTTTCGTCACCAATCGCAGCTTCATCGAGAGCCGCACCTTCGATGGCTTTCGCAAGACTGTCGCGGGCGACTTCAACGATATCTATGTGATCGATCTCGGCGGCGACGACGTGCGCGCCGATCCGCGCCTCTCGGGCACCAAGCACAACGTATTCGGAATTCAGACTGGTGTCGCCATTAGCTTCATGGTCAAGCGTGCGAAGGCCGTAGGCTCCCTTCACAAGCCAAGGGCAGCGCATCGACAACATCACCGACTGGGCGCTAGAGCAGTTTCGCGCGCATTACGAGAAGGGCGAGAAGCCGAAACGGCCAATCACCAAGGATGCGATCTTCCAATTCGTCTACGGCGTATTGCACGATCCAATTTATCGCGAAAAATACGCGCAGAATCTGAAACGTGAGTTTCCGCGAATCCCCTTCTACGAGGCTTCTGGCGCTGGGCCGAGTGGGGCGAGAAGCTGAGGGCGCTGCACATCGGCTACGAGGCGGTCGAGCCGTGGCCGTTGAAGCGCATCGACACACCCGACGAGAAATCGAAGAAAGCGGCGCTCGCGCCCAAGGCGATGCTCAAGGCGAACAAGGACACCGGCAACATCCAGCTCGACAGTGAGACGCAGTTGACCGGCGTCCCGCCCGAGGCTTGGGCCTACAAGCTCGGCAACCGCTCGGCCATCGAATGGATTCTCGATCAGTACAAAGAGAAGACGCCGAGGGACCCGACCATCCGCGAGAAGTTCAACACCTATCGCTTCGCGGATTATAAGGAGCACGTCATTGACCTGCTAAGGCGCGTCACGCGAGTCAGCGTGGAAACAGTTGCGATTGTCGAGACCATGCGAGGGGCGAGGAGGTAAATTCTTTGCCTGACCGACTGCTCGCAAATTGCAGTATTGGTCAGCTCGAGAAGCTGTTCGATGAGAAGCGTGAGCGGAAGGACTTCCTTGAGACCCTGCTTGTCGAATTATCGTTCCGCTCCTCAAGGCGTGCCAAGCGCCTAAAACAGCGCGTAATGCAGACACTCGGAATTGCTGAGTCCGAGTAGTGTGCAAGCCAAACTTATCCCCGGCCTCCGCGCCTCCCTTAAACTCCTCCCACCCTGTCCCATAAGGGATAGCGTGTCCGGACCGTCCTGGCATGTGGGGCAGGGAGCGGCGCGAGAGGACAACTGCGCGCGCGGCGGCGACCTCATCTGAAGAAGAGTGGTTGCGGCGCGCGCGGCCGGTGTAACGGACCACCTCGGGCCGTCCCGATTCCCCGCCTCGGTTGGAAAGCCGGGGTCCATGTCTGCCGGCGGCGTTCGAGCCGCCCGCGGAACAGGCGATAAGCGGGTAGGGGCGGAAGCAGGTCGCGCGGGGCGCCGCATGGTCGCCCACTTAAAGGCGTTGCGATCGTTCGGCGCCCCGCTTCCCTCATCCCTCGCGGGCTTAAGCCCAGCGAGAAATTTCGTGCTGGGCGGCCGCGCGCGGTTCATCCCTCCCCTTGATGGGGAGGGGGGCGCGCACTCTTGAGCGCGCCGGGTGGGGTGAAGACTCGCCCCCACCCCAGCGTCGCCGCTTTCAATTGCGCTACCGCGAGCGCACCTTGAGCGCGATAGCGGCGCCGCCGGACCTCCCCACAAGGGGGAGGTATGGAGCTTGCGCTGACGGCACTGGCAGGAAAGGAGACGAGGATGAGGAAGGGCAACAGGCATGAGGCAGCCCATACCCCCGCAATCTCCTTGATTTTGTGCGCCCAGGCGACCATTGTCCGCCGCGACCTTACGATGCGGAAGGAGCCTTATGGCGAAGGAAGAAATGCTCGAATTTCCGGGAGTGGTGACCGAACTTCTCCCCAACGCCACCTTCAGGGTGAAGCTCGAGAACGAACACGAGATCATCGCCCATACGGCGGGACGAATGCGCAAGAACCGTATCAGGGTGCTTGCCGGCGACAAGGTTCTGGTCGAGATGACGCCCTATGATCTCACTAAAGGACGGATCACTTACCGCTTTAAGTAGGCTCGGGCTCCGGCGCGCCGATCCTACCAAGACTGAGCAGGCCAAGCCTGAGCCTCAGCGGGTCAAGGCTGCGCCGCCTGCGCCCCCGCGCGCCCCGCGCACGCGCGCGCTGCCGTCGAGCTTCCGGCCGAAGCTCGTGCTGGCCTCGGCGTCCCCGCGGCGGCTGGCGCTGCTCGAGCAGGTGGGCATCATTCCCGATGCGCTGCGCCCGGCCTCGATCGACGAGAGCGTGACCAAGGGCGAGGTGCCGCGCCACATCGTGCGCCGGCTTGCCCGCGCCAAGTGCGAAGCGGCACGCAAGCTCATCCGCGCCGAGAAGGATTACGCCAAGGCCTTCGTGCTCGCCGCCGATACCGTGGTGGCGGTCGGCCGCCGCGTGCTCGGCAAGGCCGACCTCGAGCACGAGGCGGGCGATGCGCTCCGCATGCTCAGGGGCCGCGCCCATCGCGTCCATACCGCCGTCTGCCTGCTCACCCCCGACGACCGCTGGCGCGAGCGCGTGGTCGAGACGCGCGTGCGATTTCGCAATCTCTCCAACGAGGAGATCGGCGCGTATCTGGCGAGCGGCGAATGGAAGGGGAAGGCGGGCGGCTACGCCATCCAGGGCATCGCCGGCGCCTTCGTGGTGAAGATGGTGGGCTCCTATACCAATGTGGTCGGACTGCCGCTCACCGAGGTGGTGGCCATGCTCCAGGCCGAAGGCTATCCGGTCAGCAATCTCTGGCTCTCCAAGGCGGAGGTCGACACCGAGTGAGCGCGCGCTCCCGCGAGCCGCAGGGTCCGGCGTCTGGGGGACCGGCGAGGGGAACGGTGAAAGGCCCCAAATGCCCGATCTGCGGCAAGCCCACGTCCCAAGACTACCGCCCCTTTTGCACCAAGCGTTGCGCCGATCTCGATCTCGGCCGCTGGCTGAAGGGCGCCTACGCCGTGCCGGGCGAGCCCGTCACCGGTGAGGGCGAGAGG
>JAENXG010000183.1 GCA_016649675.1 Methyloceanibacter sp. | reverse complement strand
GAGCCGTGCATAGCCGCCGCCCTTGGCGCCATGACCGTGCAGGACATGGACCCCGAGCTTCGAGGCCAGGCGCGAGACCTTGGCGGTGGTGCGCCAGTCGCCGAGGCCGATCTTCCGGTTCATGGGAATTCGCGTGACGCCTAGCGCGCAGTTATCCGCCAAGCGGCCGAGCGCTACCGCATCCCCCTCGGTACGCGAATCGCAGATGATGCCGACCTCGGCCCCAAGCTGGGCTTGGCCCAGCGCCAGATCGTGGACGTGACGGAACAAACCTCCGACCGGCGCGCGCAGGCAATGCAGAATGCGAAGCGTAGAGCTCACTGGACCCCGAGTCAGTCACCTTGGGTGACGGCCCTGTGAGCTTTAGAAGAAGCGTTCGAGGACGTAAATAGTGTCGCCGGGCTGGACGGGATAATCGGGTGGCACCATCACCGTGCTCATCACGCCGCCGAACCTACGGGTGAGCCGCACCATGCGCTGCTTGGCCCGCTCGGTATAGCCTTCGGCGATGGCGACGGCGGCTTCGACCGTCATCGCATCGACGTAAGGATATTGGCCAGGCTTGTTGACCTCTCCGAGGATGAAGAACGGCCGGTAGGTGTCGACCTCGACGGTGACCTTGGGGTCCTTGACGTATTTCTGCTTCAGCTCATGGGCGATGTCGTTGGCGAGCTGGGCGGTGGTAAGGCCGCGTGCTCTGATCGGACCGATCAAGGGCAGCGCGACGGAGCCGCTGCTGTCGACGCTGTAGACGCGCGACAGGTTGTCCTGCCCGAACACGATGATGCGCAGGCGGTCGCCGCTGTCCAGACGATAGGTCTGGTAAGGCATGGCGGGCGCGCCGGGGATGCCGGCCGAGACCGGAACCAGCGGCAGCGGACCTGGCGGGGGCAAGGGCGCCGGCGTGGACAGGGCAAAATCCGGGGTCGTTAACCCAGGAATGGCGCGCATGTTGCACCCGCCGAGCGCAGCCGTAAGAACAGCAAGCGCCAGAAGTGCAAATCGCGCGGCCCGGACTCGTTGCTCACGTCCCATGCTCTAGATTTAGGCCGCTCATGGTTAACGAATGCTGAGCATCCGTTCCGAAAACGACCGCACCTTAAGCATTTGGTTACGAGGACGCGGTCTAATGAGGGCGGCAGGTTTAGGAGTTTGGTCGATTGACAAGGTCACACAGATACCGCCCGGTCACTGAGGATATCGACGTCGCGACGCTCGGCCGCGCGGTCTGGCGTGCCAAGGGTTGGATCGTCGGGCTCGTCCTCCTTATGGGGGTCATCACCTTCGTCGGTCTATCCATGATGCGGCCGCTCTTCACCTCCGAAGCGCGCATCCTCATCCAGAATGACGAATCGGCGTTCACTCGGCCGGAATCGGATCAGGGGCGCGACCAGCAGGTCGTGGCGCTGGACGAGCAGGCCGTGCAGAGCCAGGTGCAGGTGCTCACCTCCCGCGATCTTGCTGTCGAGGTCGTGAAGGCGCTCGACCTGACCAACAACCCGGAATTCGCCAAGGACGCCGGCGTCGGCCTCATCAGGCGATTCCTGAATCGGATGGGGCTCGGACGCGGATCGCCGAAATCCCAGGAGGAGAAGGCCGCCACCGCCTTTGCCGAGCACCTCTCGGTCTTCCAGCTGGCGAAATCGAGCGTGATCGCGGTCGAGTACACCTCAGGCGATTCGCCGCTTGCGGCGCAAGCCGCCAATCAGCTCGCCGACGTCTATATCAAATGGCAGCGCGACGCGAAGCTCGCCCAAACCAAGGACGCAACCGCCTGGCTCAGCACCCAGATCGAAGTGCTGCGGGCCAAGGTTGCCGAATCGGAGGCCGCCGCCGAGCAGTATCGCTCGAGCCAAGGCCTCTTCGCCGGGTCCAACAACGTCACTCTCAACGCCCAGCAGCTCTCCGAGCTCAACAGCCAGGTGATTCTCGCCAACGCCCAGAAGTCCGAGGCCGAAGCGCGCGCCCGGCTGATCAAGCAGATGCTCGACGACAACGGCGACATCAACGCCACGCCCGAGGTGCTGAAATCCGAGCTGATCGGCAGGCTTATCGACCAGCGCGTGCAGGTCCAGCGCCAACTGGCAGAGCTGTCGGCGACGCTCATGCCGTCGCATCCGCGCATCAAGCAGCTCACCTCCGAGCTCGCCGACGTCAGGTCGCAGATCCGCGACGAGGCCACCAAGATCGTCAAGGGCCTCGAGAATGAGTCGGCAGTGGCGGCAGCGCGCGAGGCTTCGCTGCGCAACAGTCTCAATGATTTGAAGACGCAGACCTCGGGGCAGAGCGAGGCCGAGATCAAGCTCAGAGCGCTCGAGCGCGAGGCCAAGGCCAACCGCGACCTCTTGGAATCCTATCTTGCCCGTTATCGTGATGCGAGCGCCCGGCACGACATGGGAGCTGTGCCTGCCCAAGCAACGATTGTCAGCGGAGCGCATGCATCGGTTCTGCCGTCCTTCCCAAAGATCGGCCCCATCACGCTCCTCGTCATGGCCGTCACCGCTCTCCTTTCGCTCGCTTATGTGCTGGCGCGCGAGATGATCGGAACGCCGGCCGAAGACCGCGAGCCTTTGCGCGCGAGCGAGCCACGCCTGAAGGCGCGCCGCGAGCAGCCCGCCCGTCCTGCCGCCGCACCGGTTGAGCCTCTGTCAGCGCCACCGATGCGCCCCGCTTCCATCGCCGTCGCTCCTGCTCTGCCACCGCGTGCTGCGCCCGCTGCTGCCAAGGCTGAGCCTCCCGTGGTCCCGGCCGCCAAAGCTACACCTGCTGTTGCCTCCGGTCCCAAAGCCGAGCCCGCCGTCGCGTCGGCGCCAAAAGTAGAACCCGCCGTCGCCTCCGCGCCCAAGGTTGAACCCGCGGTTGCCGCTGCGCCCAAGGCCGAGCCCTCTGTCGCCTCCGCGCCAAAAGCCGAACCGGCTATCGTCTCCACCACTAAAGCTTCGCCGGCTGTGATCTATGTCCCTCCGCCGGCGCCAGCCGAGGCGCCGCCGCTCGCAGCGACGGCCAAGGTGTCAGCAGCCGTTGCGGCACCAAGCGCGCGGCCACTGAACGAGCCGTCTGTCCGGCCCGCTTCGCCGCGCCCGGAGGCAGCACAAAATGAGGCTGCCAAACTCCAGGCCGCGTCGCTTCAGCCAGAGTCCGCGATCCAGGATCCTTCTTCGGGCGAGTTCTCGGCCGCAGCAGGCCTTCTCGAACGTTTGCGCCGGGGGCTGGCGATCGGTTCGAGCGAGCCGCCAGCCGTCGAGCCACAGCCCGCGGACAGTCTTCTCGGCCGTTTGCGCCGGGCCCTTCCCGGAAGCGAAGGCGATGGGAAAAAGCGCGCCGACAAAGCCGCCACCGACATGCCTAAAGCCGCGGAGATACCCCCGCTCCGGCCAAATGATCTCCGCCACTATCTCAGCCAGCGGATTGCCGCGGCCACGGCGGCCCCTGGCACCGATCCCGTCCGGAGCGGCGCAGCGCCTCTCTCCAAATCCGGCAGCGACAAGGTCGGGCCGGTGCTGAAATCGCTCGATGCCGTTCTCAATCACATTCTGGCGTCGGCCAAAGGGGGCGCCCCGCGCGCTCTTCTCGTGGCGGGGATCTCGGCCAAGGTTGACGCGACGCAAGAGGCGATCGAGATCGCGCGCGCGCTCGTCGCAAGACGCGAGCAGGTGATTCTGGTGGACGTGACGCGCGGTGCCTCTGCTGTGTCGAGTCTTCTCAAATTGCCACGCGCGCCGGGCTTCACCGATCTTGCCGCTAGCCGCGCAAGCTTCGATGACGTCGTCAGGATCGATGCCGACACCCCATTGCAGGTGATCGCTGCCGGCAATCCGAACGTCAAGGCCAAGGGCGCAGAGGCCGACAGCTTCACGCGCGTCTTCGAGGCGCTCACCCAAGTCTATGACTGCGTGGTCTTCCATGCTGACCGCGATGCGGTACGGATGCTCGCGCCCGCGCTCAAATTCGAGTTGCCGGTGGTGGTTGCCGTCTTGCCGGCAGGGGCGGGCAAGAGCCTGACCCCTGACCTCTCGGATTTCTCGGCTCTCGGATGCCCGGTGCTGGTTTACGAGCAGAGCGGCAAGGAGCCGCGCTCAGGGCTCCTCGCTCGTGTTGCGGCGATCTGAGCCGTCACTCGCCGTCCTCGACCTCGACCTCGGTCTCGCGGCCGAGCAGGCGCCGGCGAAGCCGCTGCACCAGGGGCCAGAGATGCCGATTGGATTTGATCGCGCGCTTCACGCGCGCCTGGGCTGCAAGCGGCAGCGTCAGGAGAAGTGCATGCGGCTTAAAGGCGATGAAGCTGTCGAACAGCGGCTGGATCACGTCGGCCCATTGGTCCTTATGACGCGCCGCGCCAACGCCGAGATCGTAGAAGGCAAGCCCCTGGCGAGAAGCCTCCTCGATCTGATGCTTGAGCAGGAGCGCGCCCGGGGACTGCCTGCGCTGCTCGCCTTCGGCGAGCGAGGAGAGCGCGACGCTCATGCGCTTGTGGCAGATGGTCCCGCTGAAGGTTGCGAGCACGGCGTTGCCGAGTTTCAGATAGCCGACCCTGAGCCGGCTCGGATTCTCGCCTTCGAGCAGCGCGACCTCGCGGTAAAAGGCGCGCGTGTGAGCATCGAAAATATCTTTGACGCCCATGGCGGCGAATTGGCGGGCCTTCTGGGCAAAGAGCGTGTCGAGCAAGGCGAGCCTTTCGTCCCGGGTCTCGGCCCAGCCGATGTCGAGCGGTTCCGCCCCGGCGAGCCTGCGCTCCTTCCGCTCGAGCGAACTGCGGGAGCGTTTGCTGAAGCGCTTGTTGTAGAGCGCGGCGAAGTCGCCGAGCGTGACCGCATAGCCGCTGCTCGCGGCAGGCTGACCTCGGAGCTTGGCAAATGGATTTGCGATCCCGTCCCAGCTGAAGGGCTGCGCCTTGAGGATCGCCGCCGCTGCCCCGGTCTCGCGAGCGACTTCAGCCAGCAAGCGGGAGATATCGCCTGCCGTGAACTTCGGCGCGGTCTCGAGCGCGAACAGCCCCATATTGTAATTGGCTTGGTCTTGGCCGAGCCAATGAAGAACCTTGATGCCGCCGGCCGACGCCAG
>JAENXG010000209.1 GCA_016649675.1 Methyloceanibacter sp. | reverse complement strand
GTCCCCAGGCTGAAGATCTGACCTGACCCGACCATGAACGCTCTGCCTCCGCATATGCGCCCGGAACACTCGTTCCAGGGCTTCATTCTGGCCCTGCAGCGGTTCTGGGCCGATCAGGGCTGCGTGATCCTGCAGCCCTACGACATGGAAATGGGGGCGGGAACGTTTCATCCGGCCACGACATTGCGCGCGCTGGGGCCAAAGCCTTGGAAGGCCGCCTATGTGCAGCCCTCGCGCCGGCCGAAGGATGGCCGCTACGGCGAAAACCCCAACCGGCTGCAGCACTATTACCAGTTCCAGGTGATCATCAAGCCGTCGCCGCCGGACCTGCAGGATCTCTATCTGAAGTCGCTGAAGGCGATCGGCGTCGACGCCGCGCTGCACGACATCCGCTTCGTCGAGGACGACTGGGAGAGCCCGACGCTCGGCGCCTGGGGCCTCGGCTGGGAGGTGTGGTGCGACGGCATGGAGGTGTCGCAGTTCACCTATTTCCAGCAGGTCGGCGGCTTCGACTGCGATCCCGTCTCGGGCGAGCTCACTTACGGGCTCGAGCGGCTCGCCATGTATGTGCAGGGCGTCGACCGCGTCTTCGACCTCAACTTCAATGGCCGCGAGGGCAAGGACAAGGTCACCTATGGCGACGTCTTTCTCCAGGCCGAGCGGGAATATTCGAGGTTCAATTTCGAGCACGCCGACACGAACCTGTTGCTCGATCATTTCCGCGACGCCGAGACCGAGTGCAAATCGCTGCTCGCCAAGGGCGACGCTGGCGAGCACCATCTGATGGTGCTGCCGGCCTATGACCAAGCCATCAAGGCCTCGCATATTTTCAATCTGCTCGATGCCCGCGGCGTGATCTCGGTGACGGAGCGGCAGGCCTTTATCTTGCGCGTGCGCGATCTGGCCAAGGCCTGTTGCGCCGCTTGGCTCAAGACCGAGGCCGGCGGAGCCGCTTATGCTTGAGGTCTATCGGGACGAGCACAACGCGCCGCCCCAGGCGCGCACGCTTGCCCTCAAACCCAAGCTCAGGTCTTGGACGGGACGAATTTGGCGCGCCACGCCGCAAAGCTTCCAGCTCATGTTGAAGCTCGATGCGAGTCTCGCGATTTCCGAGATTGCAGACGCCGGCTTGCGTACCGAGCTATCGCCGTTCGCTGCCGAGCTTTCGAGCTTCGCCCTTTATCTCGACTATACCGACGAGGGGAAGTTGCCCTTCTCCTGGGCGGTCGGCGCCTTGAGCGTCGAAGCCGGCAAGGGTGCCTTCATGCGCTTCTACGATTTCCTGGACACGGTCCCCGCCCATGTGCTCGTTCCGCTTCTGCCGGCAGCGGGGGCGCAGTCCGATCTCATCCTGAGCGTGGTGCCGTATCGCCTCGAAAAGAACCTGCTGGTCTTTCTGATCACCGATTACGATCTCGGCTTTCACAACCGCATCGGCTGACACATGGCTGAGCTTCTCCTTGAGCTGTTCTCCGAAGAGATCCCCGCGCGCATGCAAGGGCGCGCCAGGGAGGACCTCGCGCGGCTTCTCGGCGGCGCGCTCAAAGAGGCAGGGCTCGAATTTTCCGGGATCAAGACCTTCGCCACGCCACGCCGCTTGACGGCCGTGGTCGACGGCCTGCCCGCCCGCTCGCCAGATATCAGGGAGGAGCGCAAAGGTCCGCGCGTCGATGCACCTGAGCCCGCCATCAAGGGCTTCCTCAAATCGGCCGGGCTCGCCTCGCTCGATCGGGCCGAGAAGCGTGACGACAAGAAGGGCAGCTACTACGTGGCGCTGCTCGAAAAGCCGGGGCGTCCGACGGCAGAGGTCATAGCCGGGATCGTGCCAGAGATCGTGCGCGGCTTTGCCTGGCCGAAATCGATGCGCTGGGGCGAGGGCAGGCTCCGCTGGGTGCGCCCGCTCCATTCGATCCTCTGTGTGCTGGACGGCAAAGTGGTCGAGTTCGAGATCGACGGGATCAAAAGCGGCAAGGAGACGCGCGGCCATCGCTTCATGGCGCCCGAGCCTATTAGTGTGAAGGGCTTCAAGGATTACAGAGAGAAGCTCCGCGAAGCCAAAGTGATCCTCGACGGCGAAGAGCGTGCGCGCCTCATCTCCGAAGGCGCCCGTGCACTTGCTGCCAAGGAGGGCCTCACTCTCGTCGAGGACGAGGTGCTGCTCGCCGAGAATGCGGGGCTCACCGAATGGCCGGTGGTGCTGATGGGCGCCTTTGACGAGGCGTTCCTCGACGTGCCGCCCGAGGTACTGACCACCTCGATGAAGGCGCATCAGAAATGCTTCTCGCTCCGAAAAGAAATTCCCTCCCCTGAAAGGGGAGGGTCGGAGCGCCGCAGGCGGTCCGGGGAGGGGTCAAGCATGCGCGCCGAGACCCCCACCCGGTCGGCTGAGCCACGAGTGGGTGAGCCGACCGACCTCCCCCTTTCAGGGGGAGGAGCGCTGGCCAACCGATTCATATTAATCGCCAATCTCGAAGCCGACGACGGCGCCAAGGCCATCGTCGCGGGCAACGAGCGGGTGATCAGAGCGCGGCTTGCCGACGCTAAGTTCTTCTTCGACCAGGACCGCAAGATTTCGCTCGAAGCTCGCGTGCCGAAGCTGAAGGAGATCGTCTTCCACGAGAAGCTCGGCAGCCAATATGAGCGCATCCAGCGGATGCGGCTTTTGGCGCGCGAGATCGCGCCGCTGGTCGGCGCCGATCCCGATCTTGCCGAGCGCGCCGCCATCCTCGCCAAGGCCGATCTGCTGAGTGGCATGGTCGGCGAGTTCCCCGAGCTGCAAGGGGTGATGGGCCGCTACTACGCCCTCGATCAGCAGGAGAACCCGGCCGTCGCCGATGCCATCGCCGCTCATTACAAGCCGCTAGGTCCGTCGGATGAGGTGCCGTGCGAGCCTGTGGCGATTGCAGTCGCGCTCGCCGACAAGCTCGACATGCTGGTGGGCTTCTGGGCCATCGACGAGAAGCCGACCGGCTCCAAGGACCCTTACGCGCTCCGCCGTGCCGCGCTCGGCGTGATCCGGATTCTGATCGAGAATGGCAAGCGATTATACCTGGCCGACGTCTTCTGGCATCACCTACACCGGATTGTCGACCAAACCGCGGGAGCATCTTTGATTGGCGTCGGCATTATGGACATTTACGGGGCCGAGAAATTTCAAGTCGATGCGGAGCGCATCCGTAAGGAGATTAAGGACGCTCAGGTTCAGAATGCGCTGCCGTATTATGAAAGAGTGTTTTCGGAGAGAACTACGCTCTTGGCCTTCATTGCCGATCGCCTGAAGGTGCAGCTGCGCGAACAAGGTGCCCGGTTTGATCTGGTTGATGCCGTATTCGCCCTCGAAGGCAGAGACCAAGACGATGTGCTGTTGATCGTGCACCGCGTCGAGGCGCTGGGGCGCTTCCTCGACACTGAGGACGGCGCCAATCTCCTCACCGGCACCAAGCGCGCCATCAACATCCTGCGCATCGAGGAGAAGAAGGATTCTGCGACCTACGATCAGCCGCCCGATCCCAAGCTCTTCAAACGACTCGAAGAAAAGGCGCTCGCCAAAACCGTCGATGAGGTCGAGAAGGATGCCGCCACGGCGGTCGCGCGGGAGGATTTCGCAGGCGCAATGGCGGCGATGGCCAAGCTCCGCGCGCCGGTCGATGAATTCTTCGACCACGTCACGGTCAATGCGAGCGAAGCCAATCTTCGCGAGAACCGCTTGCGCCTGTTGAACCGCATCCGCGCCACGACGCTGACCGTCGCCGACTTCTCCAAGATCGAAGGCTAGAGCCTCAAAACACCAGAGACAGCAGGATGAGGATGATCCCGAGCGTCGCCACGTTCCAGGCGAGCGAGCGCACCAGGAACACTCCGGAAGCGTAAAGCGGCAGGAAGGCGAGGCGCCCCCAGAAATAGAGCTGCGCGCCCCAGACCGTCATCCAGTCGTGGCGGCCGGCAGCGTGCGCGATCAGCACGGCCGCGGCGAACAGCGGAAACGTCTCGAGGAAATTTGCAAGCGCGCACTCAAGCCGGCCGGCCATAGCGGTCAAAGGCGGCCTCGGCTGGTCGCGCGGTCCGCCCGCCCACAGATAGCCGGTCTGCCTATTTCTTGGTCTGGGCGCTCAGCACGATCTGGACGATGCCGAGCACGACAGACAGCGCCAGCATGGTGAGTTCGGTGGTCATGGTTCGGAACCTCTTGGCTCGTTGCGCCTTGATCGAATCGTTGATGATTGCTGGATTGCTCGATCAAGCCGGGCAATGACAAAGGAACGAATCATCATGTCAGCTGTCACCCTTATCACTCTCGGTGTCGCCGACGTCGCAGAGGCCACCGCCTTCTATGAGAGGCTCGGCTTCGTGAAGTCGAAGACGGCGAGCCAGGAAAGCGTGAGCTTCTTTCAGGCCGGCGGCGTGGTGCTAGCGCTGTGGGGCCGGGACGCGCAACGGACCGATGCTAACGCTGGCGCGCTGTGGAACGGGAACGGCGGTATCGCCGTTGCACAAAATGTCGCAAGCGAAGCCGATGTCGATGCGCTAATGGCAAAGGCCGAGGCCGCCGGCGCGC
>JAENXG010000022.1 GCA_016649675.1 Methyloceanibacter sp. | reverse complement strand
GCTGGCGATGCGACACCCGCCGCCCTCTCGCATGCGATGGGCAGCACCTTGGCCACGTCGAACGCTCTTTTCGCCACCTATTGCCCGGTGAACCTCACGACGATTCGCAGCGTCATGGACGCTCGCCGTCGAGGCCGGACCAAGCTCCGGGGGAACAGATGATGGTCAAAAGTTGGAACGCGACGGGCTGGAAAGTTGGAACACCGTCAAAAAGTGGCGGGAGCGACGGGGCTCGAACCCGCGACCTTCGGCGTGACAGGCCGACGCTCTAACCAACTGAGCTACGCCCCCGCGGGCGTCGAGGCAGGTCGCCTCATTCAAGGTGAGTTAAGCGAGCGCTGGTGCCAAGTCAAGCTGACGGGGCGCCGCTTGCGTATCAGCTCCTCCCCAAATCCTGGGCGATGGCCGTTGGGTTAGGGTGAAGCGAGCTCTGGTGGGCGGTGAGAGGCTCGAACTCCCGACATCCACGGTGTAAACGTGGCGCTCTACCGGCTGAGCTAACCGCCCTGGCTCCGCGAGCGATAGGGCAAGCTACCCCGGATTGCCATGGGAAAGGATGCAAACAATAAAGGCGAAGCCCCACAAAATGCGAGGCTCCGCCTCAGAAAGTCAATTTGCTCGAGACCTAGCTGTTGCAGGCCTCTTTGAGTGCTTTGCCGGCGCGGAACTTCGGCACGCGGGAGGCCGGAATTTTCACTTCGGCGCCGGTGCGTGGATTGCGGCCGGTAGAGGCCTTGCGTTGCGCAACCTGGAAATTGCCAAAGCCGACGATCCGCACGGTGTCACCTCCGCGCAAGGCTTTCTCGATATTCTTGAACGTTGCGTCCACGGCCTTCTCGGCCGCATCCTTCGACAGTTCAGATTCCTTCGCCACATGGGCGACCAGTTCAGCTTTGTTCACGGGTCATCATCCTTTCGCTCGGGCCCCAATCGAGAGGGGTTTTCGCCCTCGAGGCCGCTTGGGTACGCTCCGATTCACAAACAAGTGGTGTATGACTGGCGCAAAAAACCCGGAAAATCAACAAAAATGGTCCGACTCTGTAAACAGCGTCGGACCATGCAATTGAGGCAAATCCAGGGCGCAGCGGCCCGTCAATGCGCCGTGATGCCAGGCTGGGCTTCGTCCTTGGGCGGAACGACCCGAGCTTCCGCTTCGCCCTCCTCCCACACGATCGGTTGCGGTTGCCGCGTGAAGGCGATCTTCAGCACCTCCTCCATACGCGAGACCGTGCGGATATCCAGGACGTTCTTCAGCTCGTCGGGTATCTCCGTGAGATCCTTGGCATTTTCGTCAGGGATGACCACCGTCTTGATGCCGGCGCGAAGGGCCGCCAGAAGCTTCTCCTTCAATCCGCCGATGGGCAGCACACGGCCGCGGAGCGTGATCTCGCCGGTCATGGCGACCTCACGCTTCACCGGGATGCCGGTCATTAGCGAGACGATGGCCGTCACCATGGCAACGCCGGCAGATGGCCCGTCCTTAGGGGTTGCCCCCTCCGGCACGTGCACGTGGATGTCCCGCCTCTCGAACAGCGGCGGCTCGATGCCGAAATCCACGGCGCGAGAGCGCACATAGGCGTTGGCGGCCTGAATCGATTCTTTCATGACCTCGCGCAGATTGCCGGTCACGGTCATCTTGCCCTTGCCCGGCATCATCACGCCTTCGACGGTGAGAAGCTCGCCGCCGACCTCGGTCCAGGCAAGACCGGTGACCACGCCGACCTGATCTTCGAGCTCGGCCTCGCCATAGCGATATTTCGGCACGCCGAGATAATCCTCGAGGTTCTTCAGCGAGACCTTGATCGACTTCTTCTTGCTGGTGAGAAGCTCCTTCACGGCTTTCCGGGCGAGCTTGGCGATCTCGCGCTCGAGGTTCCTGACGCCGGCCTCGCGCGTGTAGCGGCGGATGATCTCTTTCAGAGCATCCTCCTCGAGGCTCCATTCCTCGAGCTCAAGTCCATGGGCCTTGGTCATGGCGGGAATCAAATGCCGCCGCGCGATCTGCGTCTTCTCGTCCTCGGTGTAGCCCGCAATGCGGATGATCTCCATGCGGTCCATCAAGGCAGGCGGGATGTTGAGCGTGTTCGCGGTCGTGACGAACATCACGTTCGACAGGTCGTAATCCACCTCGAGATAGTGGTCGTTGAAGGTGTGGTTCTGCTCAGGGTCCAGCACCTCGAGCAGGGCCGAGGCCGGATCGCCGCGGAAATCGGCGCCCATCTTGTCGACCTCGTCGAGCAGGAACAGCGGATTGATCTTCTTCGCCTTCCGCATCGACTGGATCACCTTGCCGGGCATCGAGCCGATATAGGTGCGGCGGTGGCCCCTGATTTCGGCCTCGTCACGCACGCCGCCAAGGCTCATGCGCACGAACTCGCGGCCCGTGGCGCGCGCCATGGACTTGCCGAGCGAGGTCTTGCCGACGCCGGGCGGACCGACCAGGCAAAGGATCGGGCCCTTAAGCTGATTGGTCCGGTTCTGCACCGCGAGATATTCGATGATGCGGTCCTTGACCTTCGCAAGCCCGTAATGATCCTCGTCGAGGATCTTCTGCGCTTCGTCCAGGTCACGCTTGATCTTGCCCTTGACGCCCCATGGGATCGTCAGCAGCCAGTCGAGATAGTTGCGGACGACCGTCGCCTCGGCCGACATCGGGCTCATCTGGCGGAGCTTCTTCAGCTCGCCGAGCGCCTTCTCGCGGGCCTCGCGGGACAGCTTGGTCTTCTCGATCTTCTGCTCGATCTCGGCAAGGTCGTCGCGGCCTTCCTCGCTGTCGCCGAGCTCCTTCTGGATCGCCTTCATTTGCTCGTTCAGGTAGTACTCGCGCTGCGTCTTCTCCATCTGACGCTTAACGCGGCTCCTGATCTTGCGTTCGACCTGCAGCACCGAGATCTCGCTCTCCATGAGCGTGAAGACGCGCTCCAGCCGCTCGGAAACCGAGGTGATCTCCAGGATCTGCTGCTTCTCGGCGATCTTGATGGCGAGATGCGAGGCGATGGTGTCGGAGAGCTTGGAATAGTCCTCGATCTGGCTCGCGGTGCCGAGCACCTCGGGCGAGATCTTCTTGTTGAGCTTCACGTAGCTCTCGAACTGGGACACGACCGAGCGGGCGAGCGCCTCGATCTCGTCCTCGGCGCCGACGGTCTCCTCGACGCGCTCGATCTCGGCTTCGAAATAGCTCTCATTCTCGGTGTAGCGGCGGATGGCGGCGCGGCGCGTGCCCTCGACCAGCACCTTCACGGTGCCGTCGGGCAACTTGAGCAGCTGCAGCACCGAGGCGAGCGTGCCCATGGCGTAGATGCCGTCGGTCGACGGCTCGTCGTCGCTCGCGTTCTTCTGGGCCACCAGCAGGATCTGCTTGTCGGAGCGCATCACCTCCTCGAGGGCGGCGATCGACTTCTCGCGGCCGACGAAGAGCGGCACGATCATGTAGGGGAAAACGACGATGTCGCGCAGCGGCAGGACCGGATAGAGCTCCGGAGCGCCTTCTTTGGTCGTGGACGGGGTCGATTCGGTCATGGCAGGTTCCGTCTCTTTCTTGCTAGGCGGCACCGCGAGGCGTTCCGCTGCAGGTCTCGTCTTGTTTGTTTCCCCCCCAAGAGCCGGTTCGTCGACCGCAACACTATCACGGCAAACGAGGACCCCAGCCCTGTGGCATGTTAACCTGCCAGCCAGCATAGGTGGCGACGGGCGTAGTCGCCGTCAAGTGGCTGCTTCTCCAGAAGCAACCTCTCGATTTCCCCGCCATTGTGAGTAGGATTCGCCCCACCCCGCAAGCAGGAATGAGGCCAGTTCGTCAGGCGCTCGTTCCGAGCTCCTCTTGGCGGTCGGAGTAGATGCGCAACGGGCGCGCCTTGCCCTCAACCACCTCGGAGCTGATCACCACCTCTTCAACGCCGCGCAAGGAGGGCAGCTCGAACATGGTGTCGAGCAAGATGCTCTCCATGATCGAGCGCAGCCCGCGCGCCCCGGTCTTGCGGTCGATCGCCTTCTTGGAGATCGTGCGCATGGCCTCCTCGGCGAAGCTGAGTTGGACGTCCTCCATCTCGAACAGGCGCTGATACTGCCTGACCAAGGCATTTTTAGGTTCGGTCAGGATGCGCAGCAGGGCCTCCTCGTCGAGGTCGTCGAGGGTGGCAATCACGGGAACGCGGCCGATGAACTCGGGGATCAGGCCGAATTTGAGCAGATCCTCGGGCTCGACCCCTTTGAGGATGTCGCCGGTGCGCCGATCGTCGGCGGCTTCCACCTTGGCGCCGAAGCCGATCGAGGTCGACCGCCCACGGGCGGCGATGATCTTCTCGAGCCCGGCGAAAGCGCCGCCGCACACGAAAAGGATGTTGGTGGTGTCGACCTGCAGGAACTCCTGCTGCGGGTGCTTGCGGCCGCCCTGCGGAGGAACGCTCGCGACGGTCCCTTCCATGATCTTGAGCAGCGCCTGCTGCACGCCCTCGCCGGACACGTCCCGGGTGATCGAAGGATTGTCGGACTTGCGGCTGATCTTGTCGACCTCGTCGATATAGACGATGCCCCGCTGCGCCCGCTCGACATTGTAATCGGCGGCCTGCAACAGCTTGAGTATGATGTTCTCCACGTCCTCGCCGACATAGCCCGCCTCGGTGAGCGTGGTGGCGTCGGCCATGGTGAAGGGCACGTCGAGGATGCGGGCGAGCGTCTGGGCGAGCAAAGTCTTGCCGCAGCCGGTCGGCCCGATCAGCAGAATGTTAGACTTGGCAAGCTCGACGTCGGAGTTCTTGCTCGAATGGTTGAGCCGCTTGTAGTGGTTGTGCACGGCAACCGAGAGCACGCGCTTGGCGTAATCCTGGCCGATCACGTAATCGTCGAGGACGGCGCAGATCTCCATCGGGGTCGGCACGCCATCGCGCGACTTCACCAGCGAGCTCTTGTTCTCCTCGCGAATGATGTCCATGCAGAGCTCGACGCATTCATCGCAGATGAAGACCGTCGGCCCGGCGATAAGCTTGCGCACCTCGTGCTGGCTCTTGCCGCAGAAAGAGCAGTAGAGGGTGTTCTTCGAATCGGTTCCGCTCACCTTGCTCATTCGTTTATCCAGTCCTTATCGGCCAGGAGAACCGGGCGAAAATCCGCCGCGGCGCCATCGGCCTTCTTTCCCGCCTCGCAAGTGTGAGCCCCCTCCTCCGAGGAAAAGCTGCCCGAAGGGCAATCTCAGCATGCTAGGGCGGCACTGATCAAGGATTGATTAATCCCAGTTTTCCGCGCTGGGCAGGTTACCCACCGCGATTCTTTGCCGATGCAGGCTGCGTGCCTGTCTCTCACGCAGCTCTGCGGAGGTCTGAAATTCGTCCGATTAGCCCTAACGGGCACCCGGCGCAAAGGCCCGTGGAGCCGACTCAGCGCCCTAAGATACGGGTACGAGCTTTTCCACTTTTTCGTCCAAGGGGTGCCGCTTGGTAATCACCTCGTCGACAATGCCGAACGCACGGGCATCCTCCGCCGACAGGAAATAGTCACGGTCGAGCGTTCTTTCTATGGTCGCGTAGTCCTGGCCCGTGTGGCGGACATAGATCTCGTTCAGCCGCCGCTTCATCTTGATGATGTCCTCGGCGTGGCGCTCGATGTCGCTCGCCTGGCCCTGGAAGCCGCCTGAGGGCTGATGCAGCAGGACGCGGGCGTTGGGGAGCGCGTAGCGCATGCCCTTCTCCCCGGCGCACAGCAGCAGCGAGCCCATCGAGGCCGCCTGGCCGATGCACAGCGTGGCAACTGCGGGCCTGACAAACTGCATCGTGTCGTAGATCGCCATGCCGGAGGTGACGACGCCACCCGGCGAGTTGATATACATCGAGATCTCTTTTTTCGGGTTGTCGGCCTCCAGAAACAGGAGCTGCGCCGTGATCAGGGACGCGACCTGGTCCTCGATTGGGCCGGTGACGAAGATGATGCGCTCCTTAAGCAGGCGAGAATAGATGTCGTAGGCCCGCTCGCCCCGGTTGGTCTGCTCGACCACCATGGGCACAAGCGTGTTCAGATAATTGTCGGCCGGATTTTTCATGGGTGTCCCAAAAGCTGAGGGGTGGTGCCGCGTCGAGGCAGCCCGCGAATCTTGAGGCTCGCCCCCTACATATGGAGTCGCACGGGCAAACGGAAGAGGCAATGCCCCTCGAGGCCGCCCGTCGTCTGTCCTGCTCGATCACCCATGCTTGTGGTCATGGTGGTCATGATCGTGACCATGGTGATGATCGTGGTCATGGTCATGGTGGTGATCGTGGGCGTGATGGGCGTGGTCGTGATCCTCGTCAGGGTCGGCGTAAAGCTCCTCGGCGGTGACTGGCGTTTCCGTCACCTTGGCGAGCTCGAGGATATAGTCCACCACCTTGTCCTCGAAGATCGGCGCCCGGAGCTCGGCGAGGAGCTGGGGGTTGCTGCGGTAATAGTCGTAGACCTTCCGCTCCTGCCCCGGAAACTGCCTGACGCGCTCAAGCAGCGCGCGGCTCACCTCGTCGTCGGTGACGGTGATCTGACTGCGCCCGCCCACCTCCGAAAGAATCAGCCCAAGCCGGACACGCCGCGCGGCAATGTCTTGGTATTCCTGGCGCGCCTTCTCCTCGGTCGTGCCCTCGTCGGCGAGGCTTCGCTTGGCTCGCTCGAGGTCGGCCGTCACCTGGTGCCAGATCGCCTGGAACTCGTTGTCGACCAGGGTGGGCGGCAGATCGAAGCTGTGGCCTTCGTTGAGGGCATCGAGCAGCGCCCGCTTCAACTTGAGCCGCGAGGCCTGGCTCCGGTCCTGATCGAGGCGCTTCTTCACCGTCTCGCGGAGCTTCTCGACCGATTCGACGCCGAGGCCCTTGGCGAAGTCCTCGTCGACCGCGGGCGTCTCCGGCGCCGCTACCTCCTTGACCTTCACCTCGAAGCGCGCCGTCTTGCCGGCGAGGTTTGCTTCCGGATAGGCCTCGGGAAAGGTCGCATCGACTTCGCGCTCCTCGCCGGCCTTGGCGCCGGCAAGCCCTTCCTCGAAGCCCGGAATGAAATTGCCACTGCCGAGCACGACGGGCGCGTCCTCGGTGCTGCCGCCCTTGAAGGGCTCGCCATCGATCTTGCCGACGAAATCGATGGTCAGCCGGTCTCCGGTCTCAGCGGCGCCCTCTTTCGGCTTGTAGCGGAGGTTGGCCTCGCGCAGCCGATCGATCGCCTTGCCGATATCGTCATCGGTTACCTCGGCGACCGGCTTCTCGATCGCGATCTTGCCGAAATCGATCACCTCGATTTGCGGCAGCACCTCGAAGGAGAGCGTGTAGGCGAGATCGCTCGTGCCGGAAAAGATCTTGTCGATCTCGGCCTCGCCCTCAGGGAGCCCAACCGTGGGCTGGAAGGCCGGACGTTCCTCGCGCTGGGAGAGGGCCTCGCGGCTCGTCTCGGCAACGGCTTGCTGCACCACCTCGGCCATCACCGAGCGGCCATAGACTTTGCGCAAATGCTCCTTCGGCACGTGACCTGGCCGGAAGCCCTTCAACCGGGCCTTGCCCTTCAGCTCGTCAAGGCGCGCCGAGAGGCGCCGCTCGAGCTCCTCAGCCTCGATCACCACCTTCAATTGGCGGCGCAAACCTTCGGTCGTCGTTTCCGTGACATTCATACCGATTCAATCCATCGCCTGTTCAGCGCGCCCCGGGGCGCCTCGATCTCACTTACAACCATCCAACGGAGTTGGTTGGTGCGGGCGGAGGGAGTTGAACCCCCACGGCCGAAGCCACCAGAACCTAAATCTGGCGTGTCTACCAGTTTCACCACGCCCGCTTTAAGCGTCGCGCCCCGCCTCCGAGGAGGGCGGTCTATAACATTCGGATTCCTTGGCTGCTAGCCCAGGGACCGTTGGCCCAGAGGAAAAGCCTTAACTCCCGGCCCTTGAGGTTCATCCCTCTACTGAATCGCATGTCTTCCGTCTATGATGCGGGCCCGTCTTTATCCCTAGCCGTGCGACCCCTGCCCTGCCGAGGATGGTTCTGCTCCAACGGAGAGCCCGCGATGCACGCTTTGCCGTCTGTCATGCGCATCCTTGCCATCCTGCTCGTCCTCACCCCGCCTTTGGCTGCCTGCGCCGCGGAGGAGGACACCGCCCGCGTCGGCTTCGTCAACAAGGTTGAGAACGAGGCTCAGGTCGCCTCGGCCTCGGGCGCCTCCACCACCGCCGTGATCGGCGCGCCCGTCCATATGAAGGACGAGCTTCGCACCGGCGCCACGGGGCGGATGCAAGTCACCTTTCGCGACAATACCGTGCTCACCCTGGGCGAGAATGCGAGCGTCATGATCGACCGCTACGTCTACGATCCGGACAAGGGTATCGGCGAGACCGTGCTACAGGCGACCAAGGGCGCCTTCCGTTTCGCCACGGGGCGCATCAAGGAGCTCAAGGAGAAGACCATCGCCATCTCAACCCCGGTTGCCGATATCGGCGTGCGCGGGACCGAGTTCTGGGGCGGACCGATCGATGCCAAATATGGTGTGCTGCTGCTGGAAGGAGAGGTCACCGTCTCGAACCAGGCCGGAAGCGTGACACTGTCCGCGCCCGGACAGGGCACCGACATCGCCTCCCCGCTCGATGCCCCGGGAGCCCCTGCCGTCTGGCCCGCCGAGAAGGTCGCGCGCGCCATCGAGACCGTGACGATGCACTGAGTCATTCAGAGAAAGGACGAGCAATGAAGAAGTGGGGCCTGGCCTTAGCGTTGGCGCTCGTGATCATCGCCATTGGCGCTTGGTTTGACTGGACCTATCACGCCATCCAGACCGAGACCGCCGAGCTTCAATCAAGCCTCCCCTCGGAAGAGGGCCTCGATAAGATGCCGCTTGAGCAGTCGACCGAGCAGCTCAAGCTCGCAGCGGTCGCTTGCGGTCGGGTCACCAGCCTCCAGGGCAACCCCTTGGCCCGGCTGTTGCGGGGCGACGAGATCAAGGCCCTTGCCGAGCGTTGCGAGCTGATCAAGGCGCGGCAAGATTCCCTCGGAGGCCCTTGATCTCGGCCGCCAGCTTGAGGTCACCCGCAACGGACGGTCGCGCGCACTTTCCAGCTTGTGTGGGCGAAGCCATGCGGGCCGCTTATGAAAGGCCCCATGGGCGTCAGCACCGGTGGCCCGTCAGCGGCGGGCGCCACGATGGAGCCGTCGCGTAACAGCTCGCCCCGCCAGGACGGGCACCGCGTGTCCTCGCCGATCAAATACAATCTGTAGGACCAGGCCTCGCCCATGATGACGTTGCCCTTCCCCGAGCCCTCCATCCAGCGCAGCATCTCGGTCGGGATCATGCCGTAGGGCACCCAATTCTGAGTCTTGGCGACGCTCGTCAACTCTCCGACATCCGACATCACGGCTTTGCCAACCTCTACCTCGATGGCTGTCCCACTCCGGTCATAGAGCACTCCATGCCAGCCTTGGCTTCGGCTGCCGGGAGCGGTCTCGGTGATCTCGTAGGCAAGCCGCTCGTCCGCGGCCGACGCTAATCTGCCCCCGAATAGGGCCGCCAACAGCGCAACGGTCAGCGCCAAGCCTCTTCCCATAAGATGCTCCTTAAGTCCGGCCAACGCGCCGCGTTCCTGGCGCAATCCGACCTTCGAGGACACAGGACCGTTCGGCGCTGATTTGGATCAACGGGGAAACAGCAGCCTCGGGGCACCGCAAGCCATAGGAAATCGGAGGCCGAGCCAGGGTATTCGCTTGGCTTGCGGGCCCTCCGAGGGCTCATTAGGTTGCCTTCTCGAATCGGAACCACGTCAAGGCGAGCCCGTGCCCTACCGCAACAGCATTATCGAGGCGATCGGCAACACCCCGCTGATCAAGCTCAAGCGCGCGTCAGAGGAGACCGGCTGCACCATTCTCGGCAAGGCCGAGTTCATGAATCCCGGCCAGTCGGTCAAGGACCGTGCCGCCCTGTTCATCATCCGCGACGCGCTCAACTCTGGCCGGCTGCGGCCGGGCGGCACCGTGGTCGAGGGCACCGCCGGCAATACCGGCATTGGCCTCGCACTGGTCGGCAATGCGCTGGGCTTGAAGACCGTCATCGTCATCCCCGAGACCCAGTCGGATGAAAAGAAGGACATGCTGCGACTTGCCGGCGCCAGACTGATCGAGGTCCCCGCCGTTCCCTACAAGGACCCGAACAACTATGTGAAATATTCCGGCCGGCTTGCCGAGGAGCTTGCTTCTACCGAGCCGAACGGCGCTGTGTGGGCCAACCAGTTCGACAACGTCGCCAATCGTCAGGGGCATATCGAGACGACGGCACAGGAGATCTGGTCCGATCTCGGCGGCAAGGTGGACGGCTTCGTCTGCGCGGTCGGGACCGGCGGCACTCTTGCCGGCGTCTCCATGGGGCTCAAGGAGCACAACCGCGATGTGGTGATCGGCCTCGCCGACCCAATGGGTGCCGCGCTCTACAATTTCTACAAGCACGGCGTGCTCAAGGCGGAAGGAAGCTCCATCACCGAAGGGATCGGCCAGGGCCGCATCACCGCCAATCTCGAAGGGGCCAAGATCGACGAGGCCTACCAGATCCCCGACGCCGAGGCGCTTCCCATCATCTTCGACCTTCTGAGCGAGGAAGGCCTTTGTCTCGGCGGATCGAGCGGAATCAATGTGGCGGGCGCCATTCACCTTGCCCGCGACCTGGGCCCCGGCCATACCATTGTCACCGTGCTTTGCGATTACGGGACGCGCTACCAGAGCAGGCTGTTCAACCCCAAGTTCCTGCGCGAGAAAGGGCTGCCGGTCCCGCCATGGCTCGACCAGGGACAAGCGGCCGCCCCTCGCGTATTCGTCTAGGCCAGGATTGGAGATTTTCGATTTGTTGCAGACGAAGACATGGCTGACTGAGACGGAGGAGCTCGCCCGCGAGCTCGATGCCCCCGACCTCGTGATCATCGATGCCTCTTGGCACATGCCGAGCGAAGGCAAGAGCGCGCGTGAAGAGTATCTCGAGGAGCACATCCCCGGCGCGATCTTCTTCGACATCGACGAGATTGCCGACAGCAAGAGCGCGCTCCCGCATATGCTGCCGCCGCCCGAAAAATTCTCCTCGCGCATGCGCAGCATGGGGATCGGCGACGGCTCGCGCATCGTGGTCTACGACCGGGCGGGACTCTACAGCGCCGCGCGCGTGTGGTGGACCTTCCGCGTCATGGGCGTCGACGACGTGAGCGTGCTGAACGGCGGATTGCCGAAATGGAAGCGTGAGGGCCGGCCGATCGAGAGCGGCGAGCCGCGGGGCCGCACCACGCGCCACTTCACGGCACGGCGCAATGCCGACCTCGTGCGCGACCTCTCCGACATGAAGGCCCTGCTCAAGAACCGGTCGGCCGAGATCGTGGACGCGCGTGCGGCCGAACGGTTTGCCGGAAAGGTACCCGAGCCGCGTCCAGGGCTTCGCTCAGGGCATATCCCGGGCGCCCATAATCTCCCCTTCGCGCGGCTCATCAACAAAGATGGCACGCTGAAATCGGCGCCCGAGCTCGAGAGACTGTTCGAAGAGGCCGGTGTCGATCTCAACAAGCCCGTGGTGACGAGCTGCGGCTCGGGCATCACCGCGAGCGTGCTGGCGCTTGGACTTGCCGAGATCGGCCATCGCAAGACGTCCGTCTATGACGGGTCCTGGTCGGAATGGGGCGCCGATCAAAGCCTTCCCATCGAGACCGGTTAGGCCTCTCTCCGCGAGGCGCTGGCCTCGCTCAGGCTAAATGAGCAAACACACCAGGAAGCAGAAACAGGACACAAGGCTCGCGCATGCAGGCCGTGAACCCGCGCGCCAGCACGGCTTCGTCAACACGCCGATCTATCGTGGCTCCACGGTGCTGTTTCCCACCATGGCGAGCCTCGAGGCGAACGCGCAAGACTTCACCTATGGGCGCCTCGGCACGCCCACGGTCAAGGCTCTGGAGACGGCAATCGCCGAGCTTGAAGGCGGACATCGCACATTGCTGACGCCGTCAGGCCTGTCGGCCATCGCGGCGGCGCTGCTCGCCTTCGTCTCGGCCGGCGACGAAATTCTTGTCGCGGACAGCGTCTATCGCCCGAACCGGCGCTTCTGCGACCATGTGCTGAAGCGGCTTGGCGTCACCACCATCTATTACGACCCTTTGATCGGGGCCGGCATCGAGAGCCTCATCACCGAGAAGACGCGGGTCGTGTTTGCCGAATCACCCGGCTCGCAGACCTTCGAGGTGCAGGACATCCCGGCCATCGCCGCCGCGGCGCATGCTGCCCGCGCGGTGGTCATTTTGGACAATACTTGGGCAACGCCCCTCTACTTCAAGCCCTTTGCGCACGGCGTCGACGTGTCGATCCAGGCCGCCACCAAATATATCGTGGGTCATGCCGACGCCATGCTCGGCGCCATCACCGCGACCGAGGCAGCCTCGCGCGCGGTCGAGAAGACCCATGATGAACTCGGCCTCTGTCCTGGGCCAGAAGATGTCTATCTCGGCTTGCGCGGCTTACGTAGTCTCGGCGTGAGGCTTGAGCGCCACCAGACGTCGGGGCTCGAGATGGCGCGTTGGCTGGCCGGACGGCCTGAGGTCGCCCGCGTACTCCACCCTGCCCTTCCCTCCGATCCCGGTTACGCTTTATGGAAGCGCGATTTCACCGGCTCCTCAGGGCTCTTCTCAATTGTTCTCAGGCCCTGCACGCAGGCCGCCGTGGCCGCCATGCTCGACGGCCTCACCCTGTTCGGCATGGGCTATTCCTGGGGCGGGTTCGAGAGCCTGATCCTCCCCTTCGACCCGGCCGCCTACCGCACCGCCACGACATGGCAGGCCGAAGGTCCGGCACTTCGCTTGCATATCGGGCTCGAGGACGTCGAGGATCTGAAGGCGGACCTCGAGGCTGGCTTTGCGAGGCTCGGCCTCCGGGCGTAATCTTCACGCGAATTGGGGGACGCCGCCATGGATTTGAAGCTCCGAGGCAAGCGGGCGCTGGTCACGGGATCGACGGCGGGCATCGGGTTCGCCATCGCACGCGGGCTCGCGCGCGAACGCGCCGAGGTCATCGTCAACGGCCGCACCGAGCAGAAGGTCGCCGAGGCCGTCCGGCGCATCGGTTCCGAGGTTGGCTCGCACGCCATCGGCATCGCCGCCGATCTCAGCAGCGCCGAGGGCGTGGCGCGGCTCCTCGAGGGGGCCGGGCGGATCGATATCCTGGTCAACAATGTCGGCATCTTCGAGCCGGTCCCCTTCCTCGAGATCAACGACCAGGACTGGTTCCGCATCTTCGAGGTCAACGTGATGAGCGGGGTGCGGCTGGCGCGCGAGCTGCTGCCGCAGATGCTGAAGCGGAGCTGGGGCCGCGTCATCTTCATCTCGAGCGAGTCCGGTGTGCAGATCCCGCCCGAGATGGTGCATTACGGCGTGACCAAGACGGCGCAGCTGGCGCTGTCCCGTGGCATCGCCGAAAGCGTCGCGGGGACTGGCGTCACGGTGAATGCCGTCTTGCCGGGGCCAACCCGGTCGGAGGGGGCTGTGGACTTTCTGGCCAAGGTTGCCGCCGAGCACGCCACCGACCTTCCGACCGTGGAGGCGGAGTTCCTGCGCACCATGCGTCCCAGCTCGCTGATCCGCCGGTTTGCCGAGCCGGACGAGGTGGCAAACCTCGTGGTGTTTCTCGCCGGCGAAGGCGCCTCCGCCATTACCGGCGCGGCGCTGCGCGTCGATGGCGGCGTGGTGCGGAGTGTTGTCTAGACCTGCCTCTCAGGCAGCGCCGATCAAGGCACCGGCAAGGGCGCTCAGGATGACCACGAGCCAGGGCGGCGCCTGCCACATGAAGAGCAGCAGGAAGGCGGCGATGGCGAGCGCGAAATCGGCGGCGCTGGTGATGCCCACAGTCCAGATGGGATCGTAGAAGGCCGCGAGCAGCAGCCCGACCACGGCGGCGTTCACGCCTTTCAGCGCAGCGCGGGCGCCGGCGCGCCGGCGTACGTCCTCCCAGAACGGGAGCGCCCCGACGACGAGCAGGAAAGACGGCACAAAGATCGCAACGAGGCACAGAAGAGCGCCTTCCCAGCCGTTCGGCTCAGGCCCCATCACGGCGCCGAGGTAAGCCGCAAAGGTGAAGAGCGGCCCCGGCACGGCTTGGGCCGCGCCATAGCCGGCGAGGAACGCATCGTTGCTGACCCAGCCCGGCGGGACCACCGCTGCCTGCAAGAGGGGCAACACCACATGGCCACCGCCGAACACGAGAGAGCCCGCGCGATAGAAGGCATCGAACAGCTTGATGCTCTGGGTGGGGATCGCTGCGGCGAGGAGCGGCAGCCCGATCAGGAGAGTGACGAAGAGGACGAGCAGGCACGCGCCGGTCCGCCGGCTCACCTTTATCGGCAGCAGGTCATCGCCGGGGGGAGCCTCGGGCGGAAGCAGCAGCGCACCGGCCATGCCGCCGAGCAGGATCACGACGACCTGGCCAAAGGCTGACGGCGCCGCGAGCATGGCGACCGCAGCCGTCACGGCGATGGTGGCGCGCTCGCGGTCGGGCGCCAGATTGCGCATCATGCCGAGCACGGCCTGGGCCACCACGGCGACGGCGGCGACTTTGAGCCCGTGCAGCCAGCCGCCCCCCGCCGCATCGCCGAGCGATGACAGCCCGTAGGCGAAGAGCACAAGCGCAATCGCCGACGGCGCCGTGAACCCGACCCATGCGGCAAGCGCACCGAGATAGCCCGCGCGTGAAAGGCCGATTGCCATCCCCACCTGGCTCGACGCCGGGCCCGGCAAGAACTGGCAGAGCGCGACGAGGTCGGCATAGGAGCGGTCGTCGAGCCAATGGCGGCGGACGACGAACGCCTCGTGGAAATAGCCGAGATGGGCGACGGGGCCGCCGAAGGAGGTGAGCCCAAGACGCAAGAAGGCGGCGAAGACCTCGCGCCAGTTGCCGCGTTCCGCATTCTGCGCGGAAGGTTGGTGGATGTCAGGCTTATCCATGCCCCGAACCCGCAGGCCGCCGTGGAGTACTTCGAACCGACCGCTAGTCGAGCTTGTAGGCAACGACGGAATTGTCGAGCATCATCGGAATCAACACCATCTTCTTGTCAGGTAGATAGGTGAGATCCGCGCTGCCCTGGTTCAGGTCGATGAGGCGCTCGACCTTGCCTTTAGCATCGACGCGGTAGAGGGCGCCCGCTGCCCAGTCGGTGACCAGGTAGACGCCGGGCTGAAGAACTTCGAGACCGTCGAGATTGCCGATGAGATCGCCTTTGCCGATCTTGCTCACGCTCTGATCGTCAAGCGAGACGGAGAGCAGGCCTCCGAGCTCCTGCTTCTGGCCCTGGCTCGGGATCTTGCCCAAGGAGGCGACGATGAGCTTATCACCCTGCACCAGGAGCCCATTCGGGCCATTCAACGCGTCGTTGGCGAGCCACGGCTGGAAGCTTCCGTCCTTGAGGCGCCAGATGGTGTTGGTCGGCGTGTCGGACACGTACACAGTCCCCTCGCTGTCCACCGCCACGTCGTTGAGGAAGATCGCGCCTTGTGCGTCATAGCGCTTGGCGATCTCTCCCGAAGCCGCGTTGATCTCGACCAATTGGTCGACATCGGCGACATAAAGCGTGCGGTCGTGAAGGGCGAGCCCGGTTGGGGAATTCAATCCCTTGACCCATTGCCGGTCGATCACCTTCCCATCGGGGGAGAGCCTGGCGATGAAGCCGTTGCCGTCCTTCTGCATGATCGCGCCGGCGATATTGCTGACAAAGATGGAGCCCGTTGCCGGATCCTGCACAACCGATTCGGGTTGCGCCAGGCCTTTGGCCTCCCACAGGAGCTTGGGGGCGGCGGCAGCGGCGCTGCTGCAGAAGATCAGGGTGAGGATCAGTCCGACGGCAGGGCGCATTGATCTCCTCGTCGAGGCGAGTTGGAGCCTAGGGCGGCGGGTGAAGTAATTGGTGATCCCGGAAGGATTCGAACCTTCAACCCTCTGCTTAGAAGGCAGATGCTCTATCCCTTGAGCTACGGGATCACGACAATCGCCCGACTATAGCCGAAACAGGTCTCAGTGCGTCCAGCGGTCGGGCCTGCCGAACTTGAAATTCTCGGCATAGGACTTCGGTCTCACACTGCTCTTTTGCGACTCCTCAAGGCGGAAGGCAATGCCGTGGCGCGTCGCGTAAGCCACTGCCTCCTCCTTGGTAGCGAAGCTCATGCGGACTTGCGACCTGGTGTCGGCGGAGCTCGTCCAACCCATCAAGGGCTCGATCGTCCGCGGCTGCTCAGGCTCGTATTCCAGGATCCAGTCGTGCGTCCCGGCCCTGCCCTGCTGCATCGCGGTCTTGGCGGGCTTATAGATGCGGGCGGCCATGAGCATCCTCATCTTGGGCCGGTCGCGCGGATCGTTGAACGTAGGTCTTCAACGGGTCCATGCCGGCCTATCGCAATGGCGTAAACTGCAGACCACTTTTTCCCAAGGGAGTCGCTCCACGATCAGCCATGAAACGCAGCAGGCACATCGTCGTGCCGATTGAGCCCACCCTGGCCCGACATTGATTTACCCCGTTTGTGCTCTTGCGGGTTGAGCTTCAGCGCAAGCCGGCCTCCTGGTTTGAGGACTTGGTCGCGTACATGGTCAAGGAAGAAAGTCCACTCGGCAATGTTCCATAACCGGTTCTCGGCCGCGTTATAATGAAACTGGGCCCGAAACGCGGTCACCAGATCGAAGCGGCCGATGTCCGCCGGCAGGCCCTCATTGGGCTTAATTTCGTACTCGACGATGTCACCGATACGCAGCCATTGGTGAAGTCTAGCTCAGAAGGCGAAATCGCCTGGCAGATCGAGGCCGACACAACGATGGCCTAACCGCCCACAGATATAAGGAAAATATCCTGGGCCGGTGCCGAGATCGAGAACATCGAG